>NZ_JBHHMJ010000596.1:0-351 GCF_042136455.1 Stenotrophomonas sp. 3diitr2024 | reverse complement strand
TCCGGTGGCGGGAGACGCCGTAAACCCGTCCATGGGGGCTTGGCCGCGGCATCCATGCCGCGGACACTCCCGCCACCGGACCCACCCCGCCTTCGACAGATTCCGCGATCTGTCGGAACGGCATATTGTTCTGGTAGGTGTCGACCTTGGTCGACACGGTAGATCCACGCCATGCGTGGATGCGTTTCGATTTCAATTCGAAATATTCGATTCCGATTGAGATTCATCCACGCATGGCGTGGATCTACTGGCCGCCGGCCAACTGTCGAAGGCGGGGCACTGTGGGTTTGCGGGGTGTGAGCCGCATGGATGCGGCGACCAAGCCCCCATGGATGGGTTTACGGCGTCCCC
>NZ_JBHHMJ010000595.1:0-8177 GCF_042136455.1 Stenotrophomonas sp. 3diitr2024 | reverse complement strand
GGCGAAGAGGTGCCGATGTCTGAGCGCAGCGAGTTCGGCACCGTCCCCTGATTCACCGAGAAGCGCAGGGGACCGACGTGCGAAGCGCGGCGGCTCGCGACCTGGCGGCGCGTTTCTTTTGGTTACTTTTCTTTTCGCGCGAAAAGAAAAGTGACGCCCATGAACAATGAAGCACCTTCAGCACGCGCCACGCGCAAAACGCCAACGCCTCAGCCCTTCTGACTCACCGCCACGCTCCCCAGAATCAACGCCCCCGCCACCAACATCTGTACCGTCACCGCCTCGCCCAGGAACAACCACGCAAACGCCGCGCCGAACAGCGGAATCAGGTACGTCACCGTCGACGCGCGCGACGGGCCGATACGACCGATCAGGCGATAGAACATCAGGAACGCCAGCCCGGTACAGGCCACACCCAATGCGATCGCCGCGCCCCAGGCCTTCAACGGAATCGCCGCCTGCGGCCAGTGGCTGACCGCCATCGGCAGCATCCACAGCGAGGCGCACGACAGCGTTGCCGCCGCGGCGGCGGCCGACGGCAACCCGGTCATGTGCCGCTTCACCAGGTTCACGCCCAGGCCGTACAGCAGCGATGCCGCCGCACCGGCCAGCACTGCGGTGCCGATGCTCAGGCCGGAGACCTTGGCCGTGGCCAGCACCACCACGCCGGCGAAGCCGACCAGCAGCGCCCCGGCACGACGCATGCCGATCTTCTCGCCGAAGAACAGGAACGCGATCAGCGCGGCGAACAGCACCGTCATCGCATTGCAGATCGCACCGATCGCGGCCGGCGCCTGCTCGGCGGCATAGGCAAACAGCACGAACGGCAGCGCTGAGTTGATCAGGCCGATCGGTGCCAACCACAGCCAGCGCCGCGGCGGGAACTGCGCGCGGGCGCGCCACAGGAACGGCAGCAGCACCAGCGCGCCCAGCACCAGCCGTACCTCGACCAGCGCGAATGGGCCGAACGACGGCACCGCCACCCGCATGAACAGGAACGAGCAGCCCCAGATGGCGCCCAGCAGGGTCAATTCCAGCGGCGTGCGCCAGTCGCGCTCGGCCGCCTGTGGGATCGCATTCATGTCCTGCCTCCGTCCATCGTCTGTTCCTCGCCAAGGCAGACAGGATCAGGCGCAGACGCCCGCCGCACAAGCGCGTAGTATCGCTGTCAGCCACAAATATGGTTTGAGGCTCGACATGCTGCTCCGTCCTTCCCTGCTCCCCGCACTGGCCGTGTTCGCGGTCGCCGCACGCCACCAGAATTTCGCCCAGGCCGCGCAGGAGCTGCACCTGACCGCCAGCGCGGTCAGTCACCACGTGCGCCGCCTGGAAGAAGTACTTGAAGTTCGCCTGTTCCTGCGCCACGCCCGCGGCGTGCGCCTGACCGCCGAGGGTCGGCAGCTGGCCGACGCCGCCAGCGCCGCCTTCACCGATGTCGCGGCGGTGGCCCATCACCTGCAACCGGATGCCGACAGCGTGCCGCTGCGGATCACCACGCTGCGCTCGCTCTCGTACTGCTGGCTGCTGCCGCGACTGCCACGCTTCACCCAGGCCTATCCACACATCCGCATCGAGCTGCACACCGGCAGCGGGCTGGATCGCTACGACGACAACGGACCGGAAGTCGGCATCCGCTACGGGCTGGGCCAATGGCCGGGCCTGCGTGCGCAGCACCTGATGGATGACTACCTGTTCCCGGTGGCCTCACCGGCACTAGCCGGGGTCGAAATGCTGGTCGATCCGGCGCGCATCGCCGAGCTGCCGCTGCTGACCGACCTGTCGCCGCAGGGCTGGCGCGACTGGTTCCGCCACGCCGGCGCGCGCCCGCCGTCGCCGATGCCGCCGATGCACACCTTCGCCGACAGCACCGACGCGATGCGTGCAGCGGTGTATGGCATGGGCGCGGTGCTGGCGCGCACCCACATCGCCCAGCCCTACCTGCAGCGCTACGAGGTGGTACGCCTGCCCGGCCCGGCATTGAAGGCGCGCTATGCCTATCACGTGGTGCACGCAGAAGGGCAACCGCCGAGCCCGGCTGCGCGCCTGTTCATCGACTGGTTGCTGGAACAGGCGCAGGACGAGCGCACGCCGATCCCGGCATTGCCGGACAGCCTGCTCGGGCGGCCGGCAACGCACGCCTGACTGCGCCCTCACCCGTTCTTTGCCTCACGCTGGCTAGGCTGCTGGCGAACCCACAACGTACCTATGCCATGGCCATGCTGCGACTGCGCATCACCGGAACCGAAGACGACGCCCGCGCCATCAGCGACCTGCTGCTCGGCCTGGACGGCATCGAACATGTCGAAGAAACCGACGACCTGATGCCGCACATGGACGACGACGATTCCAGTTCGGCCGGGCTGTCCGATGACATCGGCCCGGGCATCCACGAGCTGGAAGTGGAAGTCGGCAATGAAAGCACCGCGCAGAAGGTGCGCGATGCGGTGCAGGAACTGGCGCTGGAGCTCGATGTGTTCGTCGAGTACGAGACCGACGAGGGCTGATGCCGGCTGACGGCCGGCATCGGCCTTCATCTCAGGGGTTGGGCGGTAGCTTGCGACGGCGGCGACGCCACCATGCCCGCACACCCCAGGCCGCGATCAAGGCCAGCACCGCCACCGGCAGCAGCGCGGCAGCAGCGCGGATCAGGAACGCAATGCTGGTGCTGAGGATGCTGCCCGACTCGCTCAGCGCCTCGCCGATCTCACTGCGGCTGCGCTGGCCAGAGGTGGTGTCGAAGTGGATCGCCACCAGCTGGGTATCGATGCGCCGACGCTGCTGCGCGGCGTCCTTGTTGGCCTGCTCGACACCCGCCTCGATCTCCGACAGGCGCGTGGTGATCGCCATCAGGTCTTCGACCTTCAGGTCCTTGCGGTCCTGGTAGGACAGCAGGCGGGCGTGCTCCTTTTCAAGCCGCGCCTTGGTCAATGCCGTGTCGGCCACCGCCTGCGCGAGATCCTCGGCGCGCGTATTGCGGGACTGCAGCTTGCCGCCTTCACCAGCCATCGCGATCAGCGGCTCGGTGCCCTTCGGGGCGATGCGCACCTTCACTTCACCGCTGGGCTGCTCGCCGCCGTGCTGCTCGACCTGCAACACTGCACAGTCACCGAACTTCGCGCTCTGGCAGGCCTGGGCGATCTGCTGGATGCGCGGTGCGATCTGCGCCGCTTCCAGCTGCACCTGCACGTCGTGTTCGTAGGCCAGGAAGGCGCCTTCCGGCGAAGCGATGGCCGCCTCCGCGGCCGTGGCGCCCGCATCCCCCACCATGTCGCCCTGCTTGGCGCAGGCGCCCAGCGCCAGCAGCAGTACCGGCAGCGCCGCCCTGCGCGTCCACGCTCGCACCGGCCTCACAGTGCCGCTCCGTCGTAGGAGGTCACCGAAAGGCCAGCCAGATCCACCTGCGGCACGCAGCGCACGTTCACCGCCACCATCGGTGTGCCGGTGCGAGGGTCGACCGCTTCGCTGTAGGGCGCGATACCGCATTCGCGGCAGTGGTGGTGGTCGATGTGGGCCTTGTTGAAGTGGTAGGTGGCCACGTCAGCCGGATCGGTGGCCAGCTGGAACGCCGCACGCGGGGCGAACCACAGCAGGCTGCCGCGACGCCGGCACATCGAACAGTTGCAGTCGATGACGTCGCTGATCGGCGCCTCGGCCTGTACGGTGAATGCGATCCTGCCGCAATGACAGCTTCCTTGGTATTCCATGTCCTGCGCTCCTTTGGAGGGTCCTTGAATCCGCCCATGGTAATCCTATGGCACGGGGACAAAGCAGCGACGGGGCCCTATGCTCAGGGTTTGACCCCGTACAGGAATGCCGATGCGCCCGCATCTTCTTGCCCTCGCCCTGGTCGCCGCGCTGGCCGGTTGCCAGCCGGCCGACGCCCCGACCAATGCTTCCACCCCGGCCGCCAGCCAGCAGGCCGGTGACGCGGCGGTCGACGCCGCCTTCGCCGATCTGTCCAAGCGCGCGCTGGACACCTGGATGCAGCTGTCGCCAGTCAGCGCCACCCAGATCGGTGACCACCGCTACGACAGCGAGCTGGACGACCTGAGTGCCGCCGGCCAGCAGAAGACCGTGGCCGCCTACAAGGCGCTGCTGGGCGAGCTGGACAAGATCGCGGTGGCCAAGCTGGGCCGTGAGAACCAGGTGGACGCAGCGATCCTGCGCAACCAGCTGCAGTCGGAAATCTGGAACGCCGAAGTGCTGCAGTCCGGCAAGTGGGACCCGCAGCTGTACAACGGCGTCGCCGGCAGCGCGATCTACGGCCTGATGGCGCGCGAGTTCGCACCGCTGCCGGAGCGCCTGAAGGCGGCCACCGCGCGCATGGAGAAGCTGCCGGCGATATTCGCCCAGGCCCGCGAGAACCTGGACCCGGCCCGCGTGCCGAAGATCCACGCCGAGACCGTTGCCAAGCAGAACAAGGGCATCCTCAGCATCGTCGATACCTTCATCACCCCGCACATCGGCGAACTGCCGCAGGCCGACCAGCAGCGCCTGCAAGCGGCCATCGACGGCCTGAAGAAGGCCGTGGACGAGCAGCAGACCTGGCTGGACAAGACCCTGGTACCGAACGCCAAGGGCGACTTCCGCATCGGTGCGGAGAAATACGACCAGAAGCTGAAATTCGCGCTGAGCTCCTCGCTGTCGCGCCAGGAGATCGGTGAGCGTGCGCGCGCCGAACTCAAGCGCGTGCGCGAGGACATGTACGGCATCGCGCAGACCGTGCTGAAGGACAAGCCGGATGCACCTGAGATGCCGGCCCAGCCGACCGACGAGCAGCAGCAGAAGGCGATCGAGGCCGCGCTGGAACTGGCCTACGCCGACAAGCCGGCACGCGACAAGGTGGTCGACGATGCCAAGGCCGCGCTGGAGCAGTCCACCGCGTTCGTACGCGAGCACGATCTGATGACGCTGCCCGATGCGCCGGTGGACATCATCCTGATGCCGGAATTCCAGCGTGGCGTGGCCGTGGCCTACTGCGATTCGCCGGGCCCGCTGGACAAGAACCTGAAGACCTTCTACGCCGTGTCGCCGATTCCGGACGACTGGAACGAGAAACAGGTCGACTCGTTCCTGCGTGAGTACAACTCGCGCATGATCCACCTGCTCAGCATCCATGAAGGTACTCCGGGCCATTACCTGGAAGGCTGGCACTCGGCCAAGTTCCCCTCGACCCTGCGTGCGGTGTTGCGTTCAGGCCTGTTCGCCGAAGGCTGGGCGGTCTACACCGAGCGCATGATGCAGGAGCAGGGTTACCTCAACAACGATCCGCTGTTCCACCTGGTGCAGCTGAAGTTCTACCTGCGCACCATCTCCAACGCGATCCTCGACCAGGGCGTGCACGTGGACAACTGGGATCGCGAAAAGGCGATGCACCTGATGACCCACGACGCGTTCCAGCAGGAAAGCGAAGCGGCCGGCAAGTGGGTGCGCGCGCAGCTGACGTCGGCACAGCTGCCGACCTACTTCGTCGGTGCGCAGGAACACTTCGACACCCGCAAGGCAGTGCAGGAGAAGCTGGGCGACAAGTTCAACCTGAAGGCGTACCACGACCAGGTGCTGTCCTACGGCGCACCGCCGGTGCGTTTCGCCCGCCAGCTGATGCTGGACCAGCCGATCGAGTGATCGCGCAGGTGTGAGTTGAACGAGAGCGGCCCGGGCAAACCCGGGCCGTTCCGTTTGCACAGGATCGCCACGCCATCGCCGCATCACATGCCGGCAACGGAGCCAGGCGCATCGTTCGCCGGGTTCCCCCTTCCACCGGCATCCATGTCTCTCCCTCTGCTCCGCCTTGCACTGCTGCCCGCACTGCTGGCCAGCGCCTGTGCCTTTGCTGCGTGCCCTGCGCCACCCGCTGGCCAGCCCGACATCCGTGCCCTGGGCTACTACACCGACAAGGCCGGCTCGGTGATCGACCCGGCACTGCACCAGCAGAACAAGGATGCCACCGCGCCGCTGGACCGCTATGCCGCCGACGTGGCGCACATGAGCGACGACTATCTGCGCAGCGGTGACCCGGCAGCGGCGCAGTGCACGTTGAACTGGCTGGGTGCGTGGGCCGACGAGGGCGCCATGCTCGGGCAGATGATCCGGGTCAACAACGATCAGTCGTTCTACATGCAGCAGTGGATGCTCGATGCGGTGGCCATGGCCTACCTGAAAGTGCATGACCAGGCCGACCCGCAGCAGCGCGCGCGCATCGATCCGTGGCTGCAGCAGCTGGCAAGGGCCAACCTGTCCTACTGGGACAACCCGAAACGGCGCCGTAACAATCACTACTACTGGGGCGGCCTGGGCGTGCTGGCCACCGGCCTGGTCACCGATGACCAGACCCTGTGGCAGGCTGGTCATGCAGCCTTCCAGAAGGGCATCGATGACATCCAGGACGATGGCAGCCTGCCGCTGGAAATGGCGCGCGGGCAACGTGCCCTGCACTACCACGACTACGCGCTGACGCCGCTGGTGATGATGGCGGAGCTGGCGCGGCTGCGCGGTCAGGACTGGTACGCCAGACGCGATCACGCCATCGACCGCCTGGCGCGTCGCGTCATCGAAGGCAGCAAGGACCCAGCGTGGTTCAACCAGCAGACCGGTGTTGCACAACTGCCCCTGCAGGCCAGCGGATGGGTCGAGTTCTACCGGTTGCGCTCACCCGATGGCGGCCTGTTCGATGCCGCGCACGCACGCGGACCGTTCCATTCGCCGCGGTTGGGCGGTGACCTTACCCTGATGGCCACGCACGGCATCGTGCGCACGCCGCCGCGATAGCCCCCTGTTTCAGCGACGGGCCCGCTGTAGCAGCTGCTGGAACTGCGCACGGCTGCAGCCCTGCCGGTCACAGCCCGGCAAGGGCAGTGCGACGCGTCCCGGCGGCTGCGCCTCGGTCAGCGGCAATGCATCGCGCAGCTGCGCGGTGGTCGGATAGACGTAGGCCAGGCGGAACCGCTCGCCACCGCTCTGGCGGTCACGCCAACGCTCGAACTGCAGCAGGCCACCGATCGGCGTCTTCTCGAACTGGCCTGGCAGGCTGTAGTCACCGATTCCTATCGCCGCCAGCACCGAACCGATATTGGAATCATGGCCGACCAGCAGGATCACCTTCGGCGACGCCGGATCACCGAACGACGCATCCACGCGCGCCAACAGCGGAGCGGCCACGTCACGCGCCACCGCGGGTGTTCCGAACAGGATGTTCTGGTAGCGGTTGCGGATTTGCACCAACGCCAGCCATTGGCCTTCCGTGTTCAAGCGGCCCCAACCTTCGCGCGGAACGCCACTTCCCTGGTAATGCTCCATCAGCAGGGCATCGACCAGACCGCTGGCCAGTGCCAGTGAACCCGAAGCGCGTGGCTCCTTGCCCGGCTCCGCATTGAAGGTCGTGTCGCCCGGCACCAGATGACAGTCGCTGCGCCCCGCACAGGCCGCCGACTGCGGGTAACGGGTGATTTCCTCCACCACGGAAAGTGCCGGGGCCAGATCCGCTGCCGCCAGCGCGTTCTGCATTGCCGCCAGCGCGCGGGCGCGGAAGGCAGGGTCATCGTTATGGATCACCGGATCGAACAGTGGATCCATCGTCCCCAGCGGCGTGCGCTGTTCGACCGCAGCAGGGCAGCCCGGGAAGGCGCCAGCAACGAAGAACTGCGCGGTGGCCTGGGTGCGCTGCAGGCTGTTGGCATGGGCGTGGAAGTCAACCGGCTGCGGGCAACCCGACGCCGGCAACAATTGCGCCTGGCGCAGCCACTGGCCCACATAGCGGCCCATGTAGACCTCCAGTACGCCGCCCTTGGTGGTCAGCTCGCCCGGTGCCACGTCCCAGCGTTGCCAGGTTTCAGGGGTCGCTTTGGCGAGTGCGCCGAACGCCACCATCGGTGCGCGCAGGTTGTGGCGGCTGAGCAGGATGACCTGCTGCAGTTGCTCGTCGGCGACGGGTGCGGCCATCGCGGTCGCAGTGCTCACGGCCAGCGCGATCAGCAGAAACAGGGAGCATAGGGCGCGGATCATGCAGGTCTCCAGAAGCACGCCGGGGTCGGAGCCTTTTCCGAAGGAACTCCCTCATGACCGCCAGGATGACTTCTACTGACGCTGGTTTCGTCAGAGCCCTGTAGAAGTGGTCGGCGTATGCACAGCAAGCTTCGTGAGTGACCGCAGCATCCGATAGCGTTGCCAGCGTTGAGATC
>NZ_JBHHMJ010000579.1:0-344 GCF_042136455.1 Stenotrophomonas sp. 3diitr2024 | reverse complement strand
ATCGAACCACCGGCGCCGGTGACCATCACAGTGCGCCCACCCAACCAGCCGCGGATCAGGTTCCAGTCCGGCATGATCGGCTTGCGGCCCAGCAGATCCTCGATCGCCACTTCCTTCAAAAAATTGAAAATGAGCTGACACTGATATAATCTCGCCAGTGTTCTCAAATAAAATTATTGAATTTCTATATGTATCAAAATTAATAAGTTTCATTTTTGACATAATTAGGATGCTCCCTGCCGCCGCCATTTCCGACGCCGCGCTGCTTCACCTGCAGCAGTCCGCCACGCCCCGGTCACCAGTCTCAGCGGGCCACGACATGGAAAGGCGCTATGGTCGAGTTC
>NZ_JBHHMJ010000576.1:0-13908 GCF_042136455.1 Stenotrophomonas sp. 3diitr2024 | reverse complement strand
CAGATCCCTTTCCCCCCAGGGAAAGGGATCTGACCCCTGCCTCAGGCCACGCCGTTGTCGACGTGGGTGGCGAAACCGGGCTGCTCGCGCAGCCGTTCGAACCACGCCGAGAGGTGTGGCAGCACGGGCTTGTTGCCAGGTGTGCTGCGCCAGCGCTGGGCCGACAGCCCGAGCACGATGTCGGCCAGAGTGAAGGCGTTGCCCGTCACGTGGCAGTGGCCACCGGCCAACTGTGTGTCGAGTACGCCCATCAAGTGGTTCCACTGCGCCAGGCTGGCCTCGGCGCGGGCATCGTCCGGGTAGTCCGGATGCCGGCGCACGCGCGCCATGAACACGTGCCGCCAGGCGCTGTTGAGGTCGCTGGCCTGCCAGTCCATCCACTGCTCGACCCGGGCGCGGCCCTGCGCCGTACCGGGCAGCAGGTCATCACGGCCAGCACGTACGGCCAGGTAGCGGCAGATGCTGTTGGATTCCCACAGCACGAAGTCGCCATCGCGCAGGACCGGCACCTGCCGGTTGGGATTCAACGTGGCCAGCAGGTCCGCCGGTGGTTCTGGCTCGTGTTGGAGTGGCAGGTCGAGGCCGGCGCAAAGCCACAGCACCTTGCGCACGTTGATGGAGGTGGGCTTTCCGTACAGAGCGAGCATGGGGGCTTCCGGGGTAGACCGACCCAGCCTAGCGCAGCGGGGCTAAACTGATCGCATGAATATCGAAGTCCTCATGATCCTCGCGGTGGTCCTGCTGCTGGCGACGCTGGTCGCGCTGTTGCTGCTGTGGCGTCGCACCCCTGGCAACGCAGCGTCCGATGATCTGCAGCGGCAGCTGGACAGCGAACGCGAACAGCATCGCCTCGCGCTGGTCGATGCCGGCCAGCTGCGCGGCCGCCTCGACGCGCTGGGCGCGGAACTGGAAAACGAGCGGGCCCGCAGCCAGCAGCACGCACAGGCGGTCACCACCCTGACCGCCCGGGTGGAGCGCGAAGCGGCGCTGTCGGCCAGTCGCGAAGCACAACTGGCCGAACGCGAAGCGGCCTTGGCGCAGGCACGCGCTGCCCTTGCCGATATCAGCAGCGAGCTGCAGCAGGCGCACCAGCGCTACCAGCAGTTGCACGGCGAACATGCCCGCGCGGTGGCCAATCTGCAGCACTCCGAACGGGCCAGCGCCGAACTGCGCAGCTATCTCGATACCGCCAAGGAAAAGCTGTCCGGTGCCTTCGCCGAACTGGCGGGCAAGGTGTTCGACGAACGCGGACAGCAGTTCGAGAAGAACGTGCGACAGGCGACGGTGCAGTCGCGCGCGGATATCGAGGGGCTGCTCAAGCCGTTCGCCGACAAGCTGGGTGATTTCCGTACCCGCGTCGATACCCTGTACGGTGAGGAGGCGCGCCAGCGCGCCAGCCTGCTGGGTGCGGTGGGTGAATTGAAGACGCTCAACCAGGACATGGCCGCGCAGGCATCGGCGCTGACCAATGCGCTGAAGGGCAATGCCAAGGTCCGCGGTGACTGGGGCGAGCTGATGCTCGACAACGTACTGCGCGGATCGGGCCTGGAAGAGGGCGTGCACTACCAGCGGCAGAAGCATGCCGTGGATGACGAAGGTGCGCGCCTGCGACCGGACGTAGTGGTGCGGTTCCCCGACGAACGCAGCGTGGTGATCGACAGCAAGGTGAACCTGATCGCCTGGCAGGAGGCGATGAATGCCGCCACCCCGGAGCAGTCAGAGGATGCGCTGCGCCGGCACGCGGTTGCGCTGCGCCAGCACGTGAAGGACCTGGGCGAGAAGAACTATCCCAAGGCACTGGGCAGCGAGACGCTGGACATCACCATTGCCTTTGTTCCCATCGAGGGTGCCTTGTCGGCCGCTCTGGGCGCCGATGGCAGCCTGCAGGCATTCGCGTTCGACAACCGCGTGGTGTTCGCCTCGCCCAACACCCTGATGGCGCTGCTGCGCGTCGCCGAGCGCCTGTGGACCCGCGACAAGGTGCAGAAGCAGGCGCTGAAGATCAGTGAGGCCGGCGGTCTGGTGCTGGACGCATTGACCGGGTTCCTGAAGGACTTCAACGCTGTGGGCAGCAAGCTGGACGACGCCGCCAAGGTCTACGCCGATGCGCGCAATCGCCTGATCGACTCGCCGCAGTCGGCCATCAGCCGCGCCCGCCGGCTTGCCGAGCTGGGCAGCAAGGCCAAGCGCGCGCTGCCGCCGGAGTTGACGCCCGACCCGATGCAGCAGCTGGGCGCATCGGAGGACGACGAGGATGCCAATGCGGGCTGACACGTCCCGTGCACCTGTGCCTGGCTATGCTGGGCGCCCTGTGTCCGTGGCGGGTATCGACATGCGCTTGCGCTCCTGTGCCGTTCTTGTCCTGGCTGCGTTGCTGGCCGCATGCAGCAGCGCGCCGCCGATCGCTGATGCGGCCGCCCCCACGCCCGAAGCCAGCGAAGCCTACCGCGAAGCACGCGACGTCGACTGCCAGGCCGCCGGTGGCACCCTGCTGCGGCTCGGCCGGCTGCAGCGCGAGCAATGCGTGATTCCCTATGCCGACGCCGGCAAGGCCTGCAGCCGCAAAAGCGACTGCACGGGCCAGTGCCTGGCCGCAGGCGAGGCAATGGCCGGTGATGTGGCGTCCGGTACCTGCCAGCGTGATGCCAGCCAGAACTTCGGTTGCCGCCAGCGCATCGATGACGGCAAGGCGCAGGGTACGATCTGCGTGGATTGAGGATGCCTGTAGACAGCGCGCGCGGCGCTATGCTGGTGGGCCATTCCCGCCGTAGCCGGAGCCCCGCGTGAGCACCCCGATCCAGGACATTCCCCTCACCACCATCGACGGCCAGCCGTCCTCGCTTGCCGACTACCAGGGCAAGGTGCTGCTGCTGGTCAACGTCGCCTCCAAGTGCGGCCTGACCCCGCAGTACGAAGGCCTGCAGGCGCTGTATGCGGAAAAGCACGCGCAGGGCCTGGAAGTGCTGGGCTTCCCCGCCAACAACTTCCTCGGCCAGGAGCCGGGCAGCGAGGCCGAGATCCAGCAGTTCTGCCAGCTTACCTACGACGTCAGTTTCCCGATGTTCTCCAAGATCAGCGTGGCTGGCGAGGACACCCACCCGCTGTACCGGCAGCTGACCGCCGCGCAGCCGCAGTCGATCGGCGAAGGCCCGCTGCGCGAGCGCCTGGCCAGCAAGGAGATCCCGATCCATCCGGCACCGGCGGTGCTGTGGAACTTCGAGAAGTTCCTGGTCGGCCGTGATGGCAAGGTGGTTGCACGCTTTGCCCCGGACGTGGCGGCCGATGACGTGCGCCTGCGTGATGCCATCGAGGCCGCGCTGGCGGCCTGAGGAAAGCGTGCCAACCGAGGTTGGCACCTACCGGAAAAGAAAAACCCCGCCGAGGCGGGGTTTTTTCATGCACGGGCTGCAGCGATCAGTTGCTCCAGTTCGGCATCGGCATGGCATCGACCGGGATCGGCGAATTGGCATCATCATGGCCGCGGTCGCGCTTGCTGCGCAGGTCGTTCTCGATCTGGTAGTTGCGGCGCTGCATCCACGCATCGCGCACCAGCGAGTACTCGTCCACGGCGGTGTCGCGCAGATCATCGATCGCCAGCAGCTGTGCGCGGGTGTCGACCAGCTGCAGGCCCTGCAGGCCGATGCGGACCTTGTCTTCCTCGATGCGGCGGATCGGCGACAACGGGATGTCACCGGCCAGGCCGAACACATCGCGCACGGTACGCGGGCCGAAGAACGGCAGTTCCACGTAGCGCGAACGACGCCAGCCCCAGGCTCCCAGGGTCTGGCCGAAATCTTCATTGCGACGCGGCACCATCGCCTTGCTGGCCGGATCGAACAGGCCACCGATGCCCAGCGTGCTGTTCATCAGGAAGCGGCCGAGGCTGTCCCACGCATCGGCACCGCGGCCCTGCAGCAGCTGGTTGGTGATGGTCACCGGCGCACGCAGGTTGCTGAAGAAGTTGCTGACGCCGGTACGCGCGAAACGCGGCACCACGTGGGTATAGGCGGTGGCCAGCGGGCGGGCCACACCGCGGTCGACCGCATTGTTGAACTTGTGGACCTTGCGGTTGAACGGTTCCCACGGATCGTAGGCCGCGGCACTGCCGGTGTTGCCGGTGCCACCATACAGGGCGTCGAAATCATCGTCGCTGGCGGCGGTGGATGCTGCGGTCTTCGGTGGGCTGGCCTCTGCGCCCTGCGGCGCAGTTGTCGGCACCGCAGCGGCAGGCGTTGCCGGGTTGGCCACGGGAGCGACCGGAGCAGTACCGACCACCCCGGTATCGGCCGTTGCGGCCGTCGCTTCGGCAGCAGGGCCGGGCGCGACCACGGTGCTGGCGACCGGTGCGTCGCTGCGCGCGGGCTTGCCGGCACAGGCGGTCAGGGCGGTGGCCAGGAGGATCAGGGGGAAAGTGCGTACGACGTTCATGTCAGCTCGCAGCAGAAGTAGCGTTGAAGTCCAGGTCGGGCGACAGCCGGTAGGCTGCGCTCAGCTCGTTGAAGCCGGCCGGCGCGCCGGAAATGGCCAGCGCATGGCCCGCCTTGCGTGCCCGGGCGGCCAGTTCGGCCAGCAGGGCCAGGCCGGCGCTGTCCACGCGCTCGACCTCGCCCAGCTCCAACCGCGCCAGCTGGGCTGGCAGGGCCTGCAGTTGCGGCCACAGTGCAATCACCGCGGCACGGTCGAGCACCCCGCGCAGGCGCAGGGTGTCGCCTTCCAGCAGCGCCAGTGCGTTACTTGCCATTGCCCGCCGGCCCGGCCTGCAGGCTGCCGCTGTGCAGCTCGCTGGCCACCTGCTTGATGCCCTTCTGGCGCAAGGGCGTATCGAACTGGTTGCGGAAGGTCTGCACGTAGGAAATGCCTTCGATGTTGACGTCGAAGATCTTCCACTGGCCGTTCACGTTGCGCATCCAGTACTCGACCGGGGTCGGTTCGTTGCCGGCGCGCACCAGTTCGGTGCTGACGCGCACGCCACGGTTGCCCGGCAGCGGGCTTTCACCCTTCAGGCGGAAGCTCGGCTTGCCCTGGATGTTGAGCAGGGTCGAACCGTAGCGCTGCATCAGGCTGTCGGCCATCGCATCGGCGAACAGCTTGATGTCGCCGTCGGAGGCGCCGCGGGCGTGCGGGCCCAGCACCAGGCGTGCCGCATAGTCGCGGTCAAAGGTGCGGTTCAGTTCGCTGTCGATGTAGCTGCGCAGGCTGGCCGGGTTGCTGCTGAACTCGCTGCGGCGCTGCTGCAGCGTGGTGAGAATGCGCGTGCTGGCATCGATCACCACCTTGCCGGCCTGGCCCTGCGCTGCGGCAGCGGCGGGGGCGGCCGCCTGGGCCTGGGCAAGGAACGGGGTGGCCATCAGCAGCGCCGAGGCGAGCAGGGCGGGAATCAGTTTCATTTTCATGGTTGCGGTTCCGTTGCAGGCGCCTGCGCGCCATCGTTGGGCTTCTGGGCAGCGCCACCACCGGCGCCGCCACTGAACATGTACTTGCCGACCAGCTGGATCAAGTCCACCGCCGGTTGGGTGAAGACGATCTCGTCACCGGCCTTCAGCACGTCCGGGTCACCGCCCGGCTGCAGACCGATATAGCTCTCGCCGAGCAAACCACTGGTGAAGATGCCCGCCGAGGTGTCCGCCGGCAGGTCCTTGACCTTGCTGTCCATGCGCAGGGTCACGATGGATTCGAACTTCACCGGATCCAGGTCGATGGAGGCGACCTGGCCGACGGTGACGCCGCCGATCTTCACCGGCGCCTGCTTGCGCAGCTGGCCGACCTGGGAGAAGCGCGCCTTCAGCTCGTAGCCCTGGCTGCCCCAGCTCCAGCGCTGGTTGGTCGAGGCCACGGCCAGCACCATCAGCGAGGCCAGGGCCAGCAGCAGGAATGCGCCGACAGAGAATTCGAGTCTGGGACCGCGGATGGCCATGTGGATTACCTGATCGAGTCGTGGTGGCCGCGCGCGCCTGCGCACCGCCGGTGGAGGGGTTAGGTGAACAACATTGCCGACAGCACGAAGTTGAACATCAGCACCAGCAGCGAGGCATTGACCACCGCACGGGTGGTCGCCACCGAGGTGCCCTCGATGGTCGGCTCGGCGTGGAAACCAACATAGGCGGCGACCAGCGCTGCGGTGCCGCCGAAGATCGCCGACTTCAGCATCGCCACGCCGAAGTCATCCCAGAAATCGACGCTGTTGCGCAGTGCCGACCAGAACACGCCATTGTCCAGGCCCAGCACATGCACCGCTTCGAAGTAGCTGGCGCTGATCGCCAGCGAGCAGAAGATGCCGGTCAGCAGCGGCACGGTCAGCACCGCCGCCCAGAAGCGCGGCGCGACGGCCTTGGTCACCGGGTCGATCGCCATCAGCTCCAGTGCCTTGATCTGGTCGGTGGCGCGCATCAGGCCCAGTTCGGCGGCGATCGAGCTGCCGGCGCGGCCGATGAACAACAGCGCGGTCAGCACCGGCGCCAGTTCCCGGTACAGCGACAGGCCGAGCAGGGTCGACAGCGCGTCGGCCGCACCGAAGGTGGTCAGCGTGCGGTAGCCCTGCAGGGTCAGCACCAGGCCGACGAAGGCACCACCGACGGCGATGATCGGCAGCGAGCGTGCGCCGATCTTGTAGATCTCGCGGGTCAGCTCGGCCAGGAAATCACGGGTCGGCAGCGAACCACGCAGCACAGTCAGCGAGAACAGGCCGGCGCGACCCAGCGAGCGGGTGGCTTGGACGAACGGCATCAGGCGACCCTCGCGCGCGGCGCGGCATCGAACGGAATGGGGCCATCGGGCTGGCCGTGCAGGAACTGCCGAAGCAGCGGGTCCTGACTGGACTGCAGCGCCTCGGGCGTGCCCTGGAACACGATGCCGCCATTGGCGATGGCGATCACCTGGTCGCAGATCGGCAGGGTCTCGTGCACGTGGTGGCTGACAATGATGCTGGTCAGGCCCAGGCTGTGGTTGAGGCGCTGGATCAGGCTCATGATCACGCCGGAGGCGATCGGGTCCAACCCGGTCAGCGGCTCGTCGTAGATCATCAGTGGCGGATCCAGTGCCAGCGCGCGGGCCAGCGCGACGCGGCGCGCCATGCCGCCGGACAGTTCGCGCGGCCAGGCATCGGCAGCGGCCAGCAGGCCCACGGCATGCAGCTTCATTTCCACCAGGCGGCGCAGCACGGCGGTCGGCAGGCGGGTATGCGTGCGCAGTGGCAGCGCGACGTTTTCGGCGACGGTCAGATCGGTCAGCAGGCCGTTGCCCTGCAGCAGCACACCCACGCTCTTGCGCATCTCCAGCAGCGCGCCGCTGTCATGCGGAACCGGCCTGCCGAACAGGGTGACCTCGCCGGCGACCGGACGCAGTTCGCCGGTCAGTGCCGCCAGCAGGGTCGACTTGCCACTGCCCGACGGGCCCAGCACGGCCGTGATGCTGCCCTTGGGCACCTGCAGCGACACGTCACGCAGGATCGTGCGCCCGCTCCGGTCGATGCGGACGTTGGATAACTGCACCAGACTGGAGGCGGAAGCCGACATGGGCACCATTAACGTTTTTTAGACATCGAAGGATCGGGCCCATCGGCTGAACATAAGCAGACTGGACGGTCCAGTATTGTGGCACGGCATGACCCTTGCCAGGCCGGGACAATCGGCCGGCAGCGCGGAACAATCCGTACCGGCGATGGGCTGGCCATTGAATACTGCCTGCCGTGCTGCACACTGTGCATGATGAGTGACCCGGGCAGCGATTTCCGCCTCTACCATTCCAACTCCCTGGACGTGCTGGCTGCGCTGCTGGCGCGCAACGTGCGTGTGCCGGTTCCGGGCCAGCCGTTGCTCGCGCCGGAGGTGGTGCTGATCCCGCAGGTGGCGATGCGGCGTTGGCTGCAAGCGACACTCGCTGCCGAATATGGCGTGGCCGCCAACCTCGAGTTCCTGACCCCGGGCGAATTCGTTGCCCGAGCACTCAATGCCAATGTGCCGGGCGAACGCGACGACCTGGACGCCGCGGGCCTGCACTGGAAGCTCTACCAGGCATTGCGCGACCCGGCGCTGCTGGCGCAGCCACCGATGCGCGCGCTGCAGTCCTATCTTGCTGGCGGCGACGCCCTGAAGCCGTGGGCACTGGCCGGTGAACTGGCGTCGGTGTTCGAGAAGTACCAGGCCTGGCGCCGCGACTGGTTGCTGCGCTGGGAGGCCGGCGCCGACCCGGCCGACCCGCAGGCGATCCTCTGGCGCACCATCGCCCATGGCCGCGACTACCGCGCGCGCCGCATCCAGGCGTACCTGGATCGCTTCGAGGGTGCCGGCCAGCCGCTGCCGCAGGGCCTGCCACCGCGGATGTCCGCGTTCGCGACGCTCAACATCTCGCCCGACGTGCTGAGGGTGATGGCCACCCAGGCACGGGTGGGCGAGCTGCACTTCTATATGCCCACTCCGGTGCAGTCGTACTGGGGTGACCTGCAGACGCTGGCCGAGCGCCTGCGCAGCGGCGCGCCCGATCCCTTCGGTGAAGCGGCCGGTGAGAACCGCCTGCTGGAGGCCTGGGGTGCGGCCGGCCGCGACTTCATGGCGGTGCTGGGCAGCTACGAGGTGGTGCACCCGGCCGGCGAGATTGCCGCGTATTCGGATCCGGAAGAAGACACCCGGCCGACCCTTGACGAAGGCGGCCTGTCCGACAGCCTGCTGCATCGCCTGCAGCGCGATCTTTTCCATCGCCGCGCGTTGCCCTCGGGCGAGCTGCGCGATGGGCTGCGCAGCGACGACCCCAGCCTGCAGGTGCATGCCTGCCACACCCGGCTGCGCGAGCTTCAGGTGCTGCACGACCAGCTGCGCAGCCTGCTGCAGGACCCGCGCTTCGACCCGCCGCTGCAGGCGCGCGAGATTGCGGTGCTGGCGCCGGACATCGATCCCTATGTGCCGTACCTGGAGGCGGTGTTCGGCGGCCGCGGGGGGGAGGACGAGCACATTCCCTACGCGCTGGCCGACAGCAGTCCGCTCGCGGGCGAGCCGCTGGCCGATGTGTTCGTGCACCTGCTGGGCCTGCCGGTATCGCGCTTTGGCCTGAATGAAGTGCTTGACCTGCTGGCCAGCGCGCCGCTGGCCGAAGCGGCCGGACTGGAGGCGGTGGACTTCGATCGGCTGCATGGCTGGCTGCAGCAGGCCGGCGCACGCTGGGGCCTGGATGCGAAGCACCGCAACCAGCACCAGGCGCCGGCCGACGACGCCTACACCTGGCAGTTCGCATTGGACCGCCTGGTGCTCGGTCACGCCACCGGCAGCGAGGCGGACCTGGCCGGCGTGGCGCCGTGGATCGAACTGGAAGGCGGCGCGCTGGAAGCACTGGACCGGCTGCTGCGGCTGCTGCGCGTGCTGGCGGTCTACCAGCGTCGCCTCGGCGAGCTGCTGACCCCGGCGCAGTGGCGGCAACGGCTGCTGTCGCTGCTGGACGCGCTGCTGCCGACTGCGCCCAGTTCACCCAACAGCCAGCGCGCCCTGGAGCGGCTGCGCAAGCTGCTGAACCAGTTCGCCGACGATGCCGCCAAGGCCGGTTTCGAAGACGGCGTGCCGCCTGAGGTGGTGCGTTCGCACTTCGCCGGCGTACTGGGCGAGGCCGATACGCGCGCGCCGCTGCTGACCGGTGGCATCAGTTTCGGCCGCATGGTGCCGATGCGCCTGCTGCCGTTCCGGGTGATCTGCGTGCTCGGTCTCAATGACGGCGATTTCCCGCGCCGTGACCCGGCCGCGGGCCTCAACCAGCTCACCGCCGAGCTGGACACGCCGCGCCGCCGCCCGGGCGATCGCTCCACTCGCGAAGACGACCGCTTCCTGTTCCTGCAGCTGTTCGCCGCCGCGCAGGAGGTGTTCTACCTCAGCTACCTCGGCGCCGATCCACGCGATGGCAGCGTGCGTGAGCCGTCGGTGCTGGTCAGTGAACTGATCGATGCCGCCGCCGCGTATCACCTCGATCCGCCTGCGGCGGTCCGCGACTTTACCGTGCGCCATGCACTGCAGCCGTTCTCACCGGCGGCGTTCGGAGAGGGTGATCCACGCCGCTTCAGCTATCGGCGGCAATGGCATCCCGCTGCCGGCCGCCTCACCGGCCAGCGTGGTGGCCTGCAGCCGTGGTTCGATGCCCCGCTGCCGCCGCCGCCCGACGATGCCGTGGAAGACGAGCTCGCGCTCGACACCCTGCGCCGCTTCCTGTGCGACCCGGCCGGGCAGTTCCTCGCACAGTCGCTGGGTCTGCGCCTGGCCGACGATGCCGGGGAAGTTGATGACCTGGAACCGCTGGTGCTGTCATCGCGCGGCCCGGAAAAGCGCAGCGTGCAGGCGGCGGTGGTGCGCGCCACGCTCAGCGGTGATACCGAGCCGTTGTACCCGCGGCTGCGCGCGCGTGGCCTGTTGCCGTCCGGTCCATTGGGCCAGCGCCAGTTCGAGGTGGAGCAGCTGAAGACGCGTCCGTATGCCAGTGCGCTGCTGGGCTGGATGCAGGGCAAACCATTGGAAAGCCGTCGCTACGAAGTGGACATCGATGGCGTGCGCCTGCACGGCCGCGTGGCCGATCGGCATCCCGAAGGCCTGGTGCGGCTGCGCGCCGGCACGCTCAATGGCAATGCAGTGATCCGCCAGGGCCTGGACTGGCTGCTGGCCAACGCCGCCGGCGACGCACTGCCCCTTGTGCAGTTCCACGATGGCGGCGACGCCGGTCCCGGCCCGCATGTACTGCCGGCACTGAGCGCGCCTGCTGCACGCGCGGCGCTGCGCGCGCTGCTGCAGTTGCGCCAGCGCGGCCTGCGTGAGCCGCTGCGCTTTGCCCCGTATACCGGCTGGGTGCTGTACAACGCGCCGGCAGAGAAACAGCGCAGCGAGGGCTGGAAGCAGTGGCATGGCAGCGACCGCAGCTGGGGTGAATCCAGCAGCGACGCCTGGCAGCTGCTGCTGCGGGGTGCCGACCCGTTCGCCTCCGATGCCAGCTATGCCGACCTGCTGCGCAACAGCCAGGTGGTCTTCAGCGCGGTGCGCGAAGGCCGCACCCTCGGCGCCGAAACGCGCCAGGAGGGCAGCGCATGAGCCCCGCCTTCATCGATGAGCGAGCCCAGTGCATGGCGGTCGATCCCTATCTGGCCCTGCCGCTGGATGGCATCCGCCTGATCGAAGCCAGTGCCGGTACCGGCAAGACCTTCACCCTGGCTACGCTGTTTACCCGCCTGGTGGTGGAACAGGGCCTGCGCATCGGACAGATCCTGGCGGTGACCTTCACCGATGCGGCTACCCAGGAACTGCGCAAGCGCATCCGCGAGCGCCTGGCGCTGGCGGCGCGACTGGTCGATCTGGAACCGGTCGAAGGCGAAGCGCCGGACGTGCGGCTGACCCGCGAGGTGCTGCTGCGGCATCTGCAGGGAGGTACCGAGCGCGCCGCCGCACTGAAGCGCCGCCTGCAGGTCGCCGCCGATGAGATCGACCTCGCGTCCATCTTCACCATCCACGGTTTCTGCACCCGCGTGCTGCGCGAGCACGCGCTGGAAAGCGGCCACACGTTCGATCCACCGGAGCTGCTGGCCAGCGACCGTGAGTTGCTGGAAGCGCTCGCGGCCGACCTGTGGCGGGTATATGCCAATGACCCGGCCACGCTGGAACCGTTGACCTGGCTGTGGTCCACCCCGGACGCATTGGCCGCCGATCTGCGCGCGCTGCTGGCCGCGCCGCCGCTGCACCCGTTGCCACAGGCGGTGGCGCTGCCCGATCCGCAGGCCGCCCTGCAGAGTGTTGCCGAAGAGCTGTCCGCAAGCGTGCGCGAGCATGGCGAGCAGTTCTTCATCGACCTCTGCGATGCGGTCGACAACAAATGGATCAACGGCGTGTCGTACAAGCTGGGCTGGCTGCACCCGCTGGGCCGGCAACTGCTGGGCTGGGCCGAGCGCGCCGACCCGCGCGAGCTGCTGACCAGCGAGCGCCTGCCGGCACTGCTGCCGGAGGCGCTGGCAGCCAAGACCAACAAGAAATTCGCCGAGCGCACGCCATCGTCGCCATTGCAGGCGCCGTTGGCCCGCTATGTCGCGCTTCTGGCCGAACGCGATGCCTGGCTGCGTGCCACCGCGTTGAACTTCCTGCACGTGCTTCGCGACGAAGCCAGACAGCGCCTGCAGGCGCTGAAGCGCACCCGCCGGGTGCAGACCTACGACGATCTGATCGATGGCGTGGCACTGGCCCTGGAAGGCCCGCAGCGGCTGGCATTGGTCAAGCAGCTGCGCGCGCAGTACCGCATCGCGCTGGTCGATGAGTTCCAGGATACCGACGACCGTCAGTGGAGCATTTTCCACACCGTGTTCGGCGATTCACCGGAAGTGCGCGAGCTCGGCCTGGCACCGGCGCTGTTCCTGATCGGCGATCCCAAGCAGGCGATCTACGGTTTCCGCGGCGGTGATATCCACACTTACCTGAAGGCCAAGCGGGCGGCGCAACAGGCGCCGGTGCTTGACCAGAACTTCCGCTCGCGACCGGCCGTGCTGCGCGCGCTGCAGGCGCTGTACGACAACGGTGGCGAAGACGCCTTCCTCGAGCGTGGCATCCAGTTCGAGCCGGTGCGGCCCGGTGGCGTGCGCAGCGATGCGGACTACCAGCGCGACGGCCATGCCGCCCCGGCACTCACTCTGCGCGTGCTGCGCAGTGGCGGTGACAAGGCGATGAGTGCCGATGCCTCGCGCGAAGCAGCCGCCCAGGCCTGTGTGGCGGCGATCCACCAGATCCTGGTCGCGGCGCGCGCCGGCAATGCGGTGCTGCGTGGGCGCCCGGTACAGCCGGGTGACATCGCGGTGCTGGTGCGTTCGCATCGCGAGGCCACACTGGTGCAGCGCGCGCTGGCCGTGGTCGGCATTCCTGCCGTGGCAGCGGGCAAGCAGAGCCTGTTCGCCACCAGCGAAGCGCGTGATCTGCGTGCACTGCTGCTGGCGCTGCTGCAGCCGGCTGACGAGGGCCGCCTGCGCGCGGCGCTGGCGACGGTGCTGCTCGGCCAGCGCGCCAGTGCGATCGCGGCGATGGAGCACGAGGGCGACCTGCAACGCGGGTTCCAGGCGCAGCTTCTGCATTGGCGCGAGCGCTGGCAGCGCGGCGGCCCGTTCGCGGTGATCGCCGACGTCTGCGCCGCGCAGGGCGAACGCCTGCTGGCGCTGATCGATGGCGAGCGCCGCCTGACCAACTACCTGCAGCTGGGCGAACTGCTGCAGGAAGCCTCGGCGCAGGCGCTGGGCATGCACGGCCTGCTGGACTGGCTGCAGGGCCAGATGGCCAGCGCCGACCAGGATGACGAGCAGCAGTTGCTGCGCCTGGAATCGGATGCGCGCCGCGTGCAGATCATCACCCTGCACAAGAGCAAGGGCCTGGAGTACCCGCTGGTGTTCCTGCCCTTCGTGGGCATCGACGGCGGTGCGCCCAACACCGCCTCGCACTGCACGGTGCATGTGGGCGGCCAGCGCCAGCTGCATTGGAAGCTGGGCAAGGACGAGGCCTGGGAAGCGGCCACTGCGCAGCGCGAGCGCGAGCAGCGTGCCGAGGATGCGCGCCTGCTGTATGTCGGCCTGACCCGCGCCGAGCACGCGCTGTGGATCGCCGTGGGTGATCTGGCCGGGCTCGGCAGGACGCGGCTGGCACCGCTGCTGGGTGACCTGCAGGCGCTGCGCGCGCATGCCGATGTGCGCATCGATGACAGTGAGGTACCGGCTGCGCTGCCGCAGCTGGCGGCCGAAGTGGAAGGGGATCTTCCGGCGGTGCGTGCACTGACCCGGCGCGTTCCGCACGACTGGTGGGTGTACAGCTTCACCCAGCTGGCCCACGCCGATGCCGGCGCGGGCAGTGACATCGAAGCCGCTGCCACCGCGCTGCCGGCGCCGGCAGCCGACGAACCCACCGGCCCGGAGCTGCCGCTGGAACCGGC
>NZ_JBHHMJ010000560.1:0-341 GCF_042136455.1 Stenotrophomonas sp. 3diitr2024 | reverse complement strand
ACAGGAAGTTCACCGGCACCGAACCGATGCGCTTGTCTTCCAGGCCGCCATAACGCTTGGCCTTGACCGCATCGAGCAGCGCCTTCGGCGAATCGAACCGATCTTCACCGGTTTCCTTCGCCGCCACGCCTTCCAGGCGATGCAGCAGCCAGTAGTCCGGAGTGAAGCCAGCATTGACAAGTGCGGCGATCAGCGCCAACCAGGTCAGCGCGACCAGCAAGCAGAACAGGCGGACGTAGCGTCTCGGCATCGGGTCGATGCTCCTACCAGCGGCGCGTGCCGCGCCGACGGCGAGCAGTTGCGCCCGCTGTTCAGCGGTGACGAGCAGCTGGGTCATGGCT
>NZ_JBHHMJ010000547.1:0-599 GCF_042136455.1 Stenotrophomonas sp. 3diitr2024 | reverse complement strand
GGCCCTCGCCCCGCTCCAGCGCGGCCAGCTCGTCCTTGGGCATCATCTGCAGCCAGTCCAGTTCCTGCTCTGCCGCATCCGCAGGGTCAGCGCGGTCGACAACCGGCGAAGGGGGCAACGCCTGCACACCGGTATCCACCTCGGCGATGCGGCTGGCGAACGACAGCAGCACATGGTCGCGGATCAGCACGAACGGCTTTTCGCAGGCATCGCCGGCATTGGCCCAGTCGTGGTGGAAGTACATCGCCGTGAGAAGGACTTTGTGCTCGCCATCGGCGAAGAACGGCACATCGAGGCGATCAGCGCCCACATCGAACGCCACCTGGGCCCGGTGTCCGGTGTCTTCCATGAAATCATCTCCGACCTGGTGCACCGCATGGAACGTTTCCTCAACGCGCTGGGCACCATTGCCTCGGCCGGCCCGCTGCTGGGCCTGCTGGGCACGGTGATCGGCATGATCCAGATGTTCCTGGGCATCCTCGACAATCACTATGGTGACTGCAAGGACCACGTGACGATCCTCGAGGCGCTGCTGGCGGCCAAGGGTATCGCCAGCTCGCCGGTGCTGATCGGTGCGGGGGGCGGCCCGACGCTGCCGA
>NZ_JBHHMJ010000545.1:0-843 GCF_042136455.1 Stenotrophomonas sp. 3diitr2024 | reverse complement strand
CTCGAACTTTTCGGTGCCCACCAGGTTGACGTGGCGGATCTTGGCGGCCTTGCCTTCCTTGATGGCGATGGCGATGTCCACGCGGTTACGGTCCAGCGGCGCACTGACATCCACGTTGCCGCCCTCCGGATGCGGAAAACGCAGGCGCTCGGCGTGCAGCAGCATGCGGTGCACGCCCTGCATGCGGAAGATGCGGTTGTGGCGCCCATCGCCGTGGCTGGTATCGCCGATCATGTGATGTGACAGGTGCTTGAGGTGACGGCGGATCTGCCGGAAGCGCCCGGTCTGCGGCTGGCAGCGCAGCAGCGCGTAGCGCGAGCTGCTGAATTCGCCCACCGGCACCGACAGCTCGCCAGTGGCCAGGCGCTGGAAATCGGTGATCGCCGGCTTCTTCACCGGCTTGCCCGGCCCACCGTCCAGATCATGGTCCACCCGCCAGGACAGCTCGGCCGGCCAGCCTCGGCAGACTGTCAGGTAGTCCTTGGCCACTTCGCCACCCATCAGTGCCTTGCCCAGCGAACTGGCGGTTTCGCGGTCAAAGGCCAGGAGCAGGCAGCCACTGGTGGCCCGGTCCAGGCGGTGCACGAGGAAGATCGGCCGCCCCAGCTGCTCACGCAGGCGGTCGGCCAGGAAATCATCTTCGCCACGGGCCAGCTTGCTGTCGTGGACCATCAGCCCGGCAGGCTTGTTGACCACGGCCAGGCGCTCATCCAGGTGCAGCAGCTGCAGGGGCGCGGTTTCAGTCTCGACCGCGGCGAGGGTGTCAGGTTCGGTACTCACCGCGGGATTATAAGGGTGCCCTGTATGGGGTCAGATCCCTTTTCCACGGGAAAAGGGATCTGA
>NZ_JBHHMJ010000544.1:0-11530 GCF_042136455.1 Stenotrophomonas sp. 3diitr2024 | reverse complement strand
CCGGCCAGCGGCCGGCACTACCGGCGTACGCGGGGTCGGATCCCTTTCCGCATGAAAGGGCTCTGACCCCGGCAACGGATGCAGACAGGACGGGCGCCTTCGGGCGCCCGTTCTGCGTTGCGGCACCCGGCAACTGATCCGCGCACCCTGTCACGGAGCACTAAGAAGCTGCTTGCTAGGCTTTACGCCCGCGTGGGCTGCCAACGGCAGGCCATGCGCCGGGACGCAGACACCAAAGGACAGGACATGCCGCGCAACCGTGAACGACTGAACCGGGCCATGAAGCCCCTGATGACCCTGTGCTGGGTGGCCCTGCTGGCCGCCTGCACCCCACCTGCCGGCGACGCCGGCGCTACGGCTCCGGCTGCGGCCAGCGGACAGGCCAGCCCCGCAGGCAGGGCCGCCGACGCGCCCGCCACGGTTGCCGACACGAGCGCTGGTTGCGCCGATGCAGCGTCGCCGGCACAGACCCTGGTCTGCAAGGACCCGACCCTGACCGGCCTGGATGCGGACATGGGCAAGGCGGTCACTGCCGCACAGGCCACGCTCGATGCAGCAGGGCAGAGCAAGCTGCACGCCGAACAGCAGCGCTGGCAGGAGCACACCCGCGACCTGTGCACCGATGCACAGTGCCTGCGTCAGGTGTACGCCGATCGCCTCAAGGTGCTGTCCGCTACGCGTGACGGCCTGGTCGATCAGGATGCATGCGAAGCCCCTGACGGCCAGCAGCAGTGCGTGGACCTGCTGGTGCTGCGCGATCCCAACAGCCAGCTGGCTAACTTCAACACGCTGCTGGGTGAGAACGGCCAGGAAGGCCGCCTGCTGGGCTGCACGGCCGCCACGAACATGGGCGGCGGCGCCAACGCCCTGCTCGCAGCCAACTGCACCCAGGAAACCTCCGCCGGCAGGCGCACCGTACAGCTGTGCAGCAACCAGATGGTTGGCCAGTTCGCCCTCGAACCGGCGCCGGCTGCTTACGGCACCCAGGCTATCCGCCAGCTGCTCGGCTTCACCCAGCAGCACTGCGCCGGCTGACAATCGCCGGGCACGCCCGGCGCTTTTCTCTCATTGAAGGACGATGACCATGGCAACGGATTCCACCCTTACGCGCGAACAGCTGTCCACGCTGTTCCTCAACACCGAGCTGGGCGGCGACACCCGCCACCTGGACCACTTCTCATACGCACAGAAGGGCGCAAGCACCTATTCGTTCGGGCTGGTGCAGTTCGATGTCGGCGGCAATCCGCAGGCCAGGCGCTTCCTGCGCGACAACGGCTTCACCGATGGTGACATCGCACTGTTGTCCCAGCAGGGCGGATTGAGCACCCAGCAGCTGGCGGCGCTCGACGCCAAGTTGCAGGCCATTCCGCAGGCCAGGATGGACGAGCTCACCAACGCCAAGCTGGACAGCGCCATCGAGCGTGTCGATCAGGCCATCGCCAAGGTGCGTGCAACCAATCCGGCCGCGGCCGATGCCATCGCCGCCAACCCGGAGTTGCAGTTGGCCATGGCCGACTATGACAACCAGTTCGGCAGCATGGGCCCGCAGTTCATCAGCTATCTGGCCGGCAATGCGGAAAAGCTGCAGGGCGGCACGGTCCAGGCCGGCAATCCGCCGACGCGCGGCGACGTGCAGAACTTCGTCGATGCCACCAAATACGGCATCCAGTCGCAGGCCGCCGTAGCCAGCCGCGATGAGCGCTTCGACCGGGCCATGGTCCAGATCGGCATCACCCCAACCCATGCTCCCTCGCACGGGTCACCGGGCACGCCTGCGGGCAACGGCGTGCTGGTCAACGGCAGCAAGGGCGATGAGGTGCAGGCCATGCAGCAGAAGCTGTCCGACCTGGGCTATCTGGGCAAGGACGGCAAGCCGCTGGTGGCCGATGGCGATTTCGGCCCCGGCACCCTGGAAGCGGTCAAGCAGTTCCAGCGGGATCACCACCTCACCGTAGACGGCAAGGCTGGCGGCACTACCCTGGCCGCACTGGATGCGGCCACGCAGCAGCGCGCACCGGCTGCCGAACCGACCATGGCCACCCCGGGCCACGCCGACAACCCGCGTTACCAGCAGGTCGTGGAAAAGCTGGAAGCACTGGAAGAACAGCGGCGCCAGGGCGGCCTGTCGCCGCTGTTCAATGACCGCAGCCAGCTCGAGAACGCCGCAGGCCAGGTGGCTTACGAGTCAAAGTTGGCCGGCATGAGCCAGGTCGATACCGTGCTGGCGCGGCCGGACAACCAGGGCGTGTTCGCGGTGCAGGGCCAGCTCGGCGATCCCGCCATGCATCGCACCTACGTGGACCTGTCGCAGGCGGTGAACCACAATCTGCAGGACAGCACGCGGCAGAGCCAGGCCCTGGACAACGAACTGTCGCAGCGGCAGACCCAGGAACAGATGCAGACGCAGCAGTCGATGTCGCGCTGATGCTGGATGCAGCCGATCGCAGCCGGGACGGGCGCCTTCGGGCGCCCGTTCTGCGTTGACGCGCGAGTCTCGGTCAAGGCAACGCCCCAGCCCCGCGCTAGGATGCGTCCATGACCCCGGCCATCAACCTGCTCAAGCGCGAGAAGATCGCCCACACCGTGCGCAGCTATGTGCACGACGCCCACGCCGAATCGTATGGCGGCGAAGCCGTCGACAAGCTCGGCCTCGACCCGGCCCAGGTCTTCAAGACCCTGCTGGCCAGCACTGAAGCACATGAACTGCTGGTGGCGATCGTGCCGGTGGCCGGCCACCTGGACCTGAAGGCGCTGGCCGAAGCGGCCGGCTGCAAGAAGTGCGAGATGGCCGCCGCCGACGCCGCGCAGCGTGCGACCGGCTACCTGGTCGGCGGCATCAGCCCGCTGGGGCAGAAGAAGCGCCTGCGCACGTTCCTGGATGCCAGCGCGCAGGTGTTGCCCACGCTGCACGTCAGCGCCGGCCGCCGTGGCCTGGAAGTGGAACTGGCGCCGGCCGACCTGCTGCGCCTGACCGCCGGCCACTACGCTGCCGTCGGCAAGGCACGCTGATGCGCTGGCCGTGGTCTGCAGCACCGCCGCCCAGGCTGGAAGACGCGCAGGCCGATGTGCTGCTGCAGGACCTGCTGTCGCGCGACGCGACGCGCATCACCGACGCCGCCCGCATCGTCGCACGACTGTTCAGTGCACCGTCGCTGGACGCATTGGCCGCGCATGTGGACCTGATTGAACGCAGCTGCCACGGCATCACCCTCGGCGGCATGCTGATCAGCAACCAGGCGCATCTGGAGGCGGCCCTGAAACGGCTGCGTCACTGGCAGGCGCACGCAGGCTGCCTGTGCGCGCTCAATTCCGGCTACCCGTTCTTCGATCCGCGCCGCCTGATCGAACAAGGGCAGATGCAGCTGCTCGCGTTGCAGGAGGCCGAGGATGGTTGGGGCGATTGCCACAACGTTGCCTGCATGCACTGCGGCCAGCATTGGCAGGCCATCGACCGCGAGTACCACTACCCGTGGTGGGAATGGAAAACTGCCTGAAGGCCAGGCAGCCAAGCATGGCGTGGCTCTACTGCGGTCCGTACACTCACGCGATGCGTGGACGACCAATATCGCTCACGGCCGCCAGTTCGCGTTGCTCTCCCAGAACTCGACAGAACGCCGGTAGGCCTCGCGGTCCAACGGCACGCCGGAACCGCCCTCTTCCACGCCCAGCGCATTGCGCATCATCGTGATCGGCGCCATCGGCACCTCTTCCGGCTCGGCGGTATAGATACAGCCGACGATGCCCCAGTCGGCCTCGATCGGCGAGCCTTCCTTCGCCAGCTGCTCGGCGCTGTACAGGATCACCACCAGATAGTTCGCACGCGGCGACTCCACGCCCTCGAACCAGCGCACCAGCACCGGCAGTTCGTCGCGATTGCGTGCCTCGTAACCACTGCGCAGCAGATGGCGGTTGGCCTCGGTGATCGGCACGGTCAGGCAGCGCGTGCTGGTCCAGTTCTCGTAGACGAACAGTTTGCAGAACGGCGCATAGCCGTCCAGTACCTTCATCGGCGCGTGCGCGTTGAGGTGCGCTTCGAACTGTTCGGCAGTGCAGTCCTGGATCGTGTTGCCACGCGGTACGCGCGGGAACAGGCGGGGACGGGCGAAATCGGTGAGAACGATGGACATGGCGCGGCGTGATCAGGGAATCTGCTGCACAGGGTACCTGCCCACGCGGCATGGAGGGCGGGATGCCGATGGTCACTGGCATCGGCACCCGTGTTGGCGCACCCTGCAGGCGACCCCATGCAAGGATTGCCGGTTCATGGATGCACTACCCCGCTCCGCCCGTCGTCGCCGCTGGCCGCGCGTGCTGGCCGTGCTCCTGCTGGTCCCCCCCCTGTTGTTCACCGCCGCCCTGCTCTGGCCGCTGTCTGCACCACCGCTGCCCCACCCCGGCAACAGTCACGTGATCGTCAACGCACGCGTGGTGGACATCGCCCGCGGCCAGGCCAGCGAACCCACCACGGTGACCGTGCGCAACGGCACCATCACCGCCATCGGTGAAGACCCGCCGGAGACCACGTTGCCGGTTCTCGATGCGGGCGGACGCTGGCTGCTGCCCGGTTTCTGGGACATGCACACCCATGCACTGCAGCTGTCACCGCAACTGCAGTTTCCGTTGATGCTGGCCAACGGCATCACCGGTACCCGCGACATGATGGACTGCCCACAGGCCACCGATCCGCTGATCGCCTGCGTGGCCGACAAGCGCCGCTGGACCGCACAGGCCATTGCCGGGCAGCAGGTTGCACCGCGCTTCGTACAGATCGCCAGCTTCTATTTTGAAGACCCGGCGCTGACGCCGGATGCAGCGGGCGAACGTGCACACGCGTACCGCGCACGCGGCGTCGATGCGTTCAAGGTCTACAACCGCCTTCGCGCCGAGACCTACCAGCGGCTGGCCAGCGAAGCGCGGCAGCTGCATCTGCCCCTGGTCGGACACCTGCCCAGGGCGGTCCCGCTGGAAGCCGCATTGCACGCGGGCCAGCGCAGCTTCGAGCACGGCCATCTGTTCGTGCGCCATTGCGTGGACAGTGCCGCCGCCTGGCGCGAAGGCTCGCTCGATGACGGGAACCCGACCGCGCTCGCCGAAGCCATGGTGGGTGACTACCAGCCCGCCCTCTGCGCCCAGGCGTTCGACCTGATGCAGGCCAGCGGTGCGGCGTTCGTACCGACCCATGTCACCCGCGAAGAGGATGCACGCGCGCGCGATCCGGCGTTCGTCGACGACCCGCGCCTGGCCTACCTGGATCCGCTCTCGCGCTGGGCATGGCGCGACGATCTGAAGGCCACCGTGGCGCGCTATCCCGGCGCGCGCGGCGAACAGGCGCTGAAGGCCTACTTCACCCATGGCCTGGCGCTCACCGGCGCCGCCCATCGGGCTGGCGTGACCGTACTGGTCGGCACCGATACCGGACTGGGTGGACTGCGTTACCACGACGAACTGCAGTGGCTGCGGCAGGCGGGGCTGAGCCAGGCCGACGTGCTGCGTGCGGCCACGCTGCAGGCCGCGCGTCATCTGCAGCTGCAGGCATCGCATGGCAGCGTCGAGGTCGGCCGGGCCGCCGACCTGGTGTTGCTCGATGGCGATCCGCTGCTGGACACCGGCAACACGCGCCGCATCCACGCCGTGCTGCTGGCCGGGCACTTGTACGACCGCCCGCGCCTGGACGCACTGTGGGCGTACGCCCGTGCACAGGCACGCTCGCCGGCGGTGATGGCGCGCCTGCTGTGGGGCTTCATCACCAGCCCGGTCAGCGCTGAGCTGTAGCAGCCTGTCCCGCGCGAGCGCCCGGCAGCGGCCACGCTTCCACATATTCGCGCACATCCATCTTGATGAAGCGATATACTGATCCGCACCCGCCGCCGCCGCCCGTGCCATGACTGCCATCAGCTTCGAGTTCTATCCGCCCAAGACCGACGAACAGCGCAGCCAGCTGGATCGCGCCGCAGCCAAGCTGAAGGACTACGGCCCCGAGTACGTGTCCTGTACCTTCGGCGCTGGTGGCTCGACGCTGAGCTATACCTCCGAGACCGTGCGCCATCTCAACCAGCACCATGGCTTCGAGGCCGCACCGCATCTGTCGTGTGTCGGCGGCACCCGCCAGGAAATCCGCGAACTGCTCAAGCTGTACCGCGCCATCGGCTGCCATCGCCTGGTCGCGCTGCGCGGCGACCTGCCCTCCGGCATGGGCTTCCCCGGCGACATGCGCTATGCCGCCGAGCTGATCGAGTTCATCCGCGCCGAACACGGCGATGCGTTCCGCATCGAGGTAGGTGCCTACCCGGAGACCCACCCACAGGCCTCCGATGCATTGGCCGACCTGAAGCACTTCAAGGCCAAGATCGATGCCGGCGCCGACGCGGCGATCACCCAGTATTTCTACAACCCGGATGCGTACTTCCACTTCGTCGATGCCGTGCGCCGGCTCGGCGTACAGGTACCGATCACGCCTGGCATCATGCCGATCGCCAACTTCAGCCAGCTGCGCCGTTTCTCCGAGCAGTGCGGTGCGGAGATCCCGCGCTGGATCAGCCGCAAGATGCAGGCCTATGGCGATGACGCCGAATCGGTGCGGGCGTTCGGTACCGAAGTGGTCGCCAGGCTGTGCCAGCGCCTGGTCGAGGGCGGCGCGCCGGGCCTGCACTTCTACACCCTGAACCTGGCCAAGCCGACCACGTCGGTGCTGAAGCTGCTGCACGGCTGAAAGCACGCCATGCCACCGCGATCGGCGCTACCCTGCGTCGATGAACCGGCTTTCCTTCCTGCTGTTGCTGCTGTCATTGTGCTCGGCATCGAGCGTTGTCCATGCGCAGTCCACGCGCTTGAACCGCTGCACCGATGCGCAGGGCCAGAGCGTGTATACCGACCGGCCCTGCGACAGCGTCGGCGCCCGATCACGATTGCCACCGCCCGCGCCCACCGGCAGCACCCTGCGGCGAGACACCCTGGGGGCGCGCTGCCCACGGCGCCTTAGCGAGCTGGTGGACGCGCTGCGCATCGGCATCCTCAGCAACGATGTGAACCGGTTGTCGTCGCTGTACCTGTGGGGCGCGGTCTCCGATGCCGGTGCGCAGCGCATCCTCGGTCAACTGGAATCGCTGGCGCGGCGGCCGCTGGTAGACGTGGTACCGGTGTATCCCTCGCAGGCGCTGCCGCAATCGCAGGATGAGGATCAGAGCCCTGCGGCGCAGGTATCCGACCCGGAGCCGTCGGCCGTGCGGCATCCGGTCGGCCTGCGCCTGGAACAGACCCTGCCCGGCAGCGTGTCGCGCGCTTCGACGGTGCTGGGGTTGCGGCGTCAATACGGGTGTTTCTGGATCACGTTGTGACCGGACGGGTCGGATCCCTTTCCAGCGGAAAGGGCTCCGACCCCGGATTGCCGCGATGGGGTCAGAGCCCCGCTGCGCAGGGATCGGGCCCCGCATGCCGGCTCACGCCGGCCACAACCCGCCAATCGCAGCGATACCCTGCCCACCGTGGCGACGGGCTTCGGCGATATGGCCGGCGACCATCCCACCCAACGCGTAGATCGGCAGCGACACCTGCGCGCGCAGCGCGGCGAAGGCCTCCCAGCCCAGCGGCACTGCCCCGGGGTGGCTGGCCGTGGCCTGCACCGGGCCGAGCACCACGAAGTCGCAGCCCAGCCGCTGCGCCGCCTGCAGCTGCTCCAGGTCGTGGCAGGACGCGGCGACAAGCTGCCCTTCCGGCAAGGGCCGTTCCTGCAGGTCCTGCAGCTGCTCGCTGCCCAGGTGCACACCCACGCCCAGTGCGCGTGCCAGCGCGACATCGCGGTTGACCAGCCATTGCACGCCGCGACGATGCGCGCGCACGGCCTGTTCGATCATTGCCTGCCGTTGCGGGTGTTCCGGTGGCAGGCGCAGCTGGATGCGCTGCTGGCCCGCCGCGACCGCGCGCTGCAGGCAGTCATGCCAGTGCTGCACGCCGCTGGCATCGTCAGCCGGCGCCGGCGTGATCAGGTAACGGTCCGGTTGGCGCAGTGCGGCCACCACCGGCAGGTCGGCCGGCGGCATCGAATAGCGGCCCAGCTTGTCCTGCGCCACCCAGGTGATCGCCTGGCCTTCGCGGCCGCGCGGGGTGCCCTTCCAGCTGCGCACATGGCGCACTTCCAGGGTCAGGTGCTTGTCCGGATAGCGCTGCGGCACGTCCATCAGCCAGGGCCCGACATCGGCCTCGATGCCCAGCTCTTCGCGCAGTTCACGCGCCAGCGCCTGTTCGGAGGTCTCGCCGGATTCGCGCTTGCCGCCGGGGAACTCCCACAGGCCGGCCATGTCGCGGTTCTCGGTACGGCGGTTGAGCAGCACGCGGCCACGGGCGTCGGTGATGACGGCGGCCACGACGTGGATCGATCGGGTGGGGGAAGGCATGGGGGAAGCATGCCCAGAACAGTGCGGCCGGCGCAATCACGGATCCGGTGCAACTCCCCCGCAACAAACGAAAAGCCCCGCTTTCGCGGGGCTCTTCGGGATCAGCTCAGCTGGCCGTGGCAGTGCTTGTACTTCTTGCCACTGCCGCACGGGCACGGATCGTTGCGGCCGATCTTCGGCTCGTCGCGCTGCATCTGCGCGACGCCCTGCTGCGCAGCCTGCACCTGCGCAGCTTCCTCGTCGGCACTGTAGCCGCCCGCATCCTGGTGCTGGAACTGCGACTGGCTCAGGCGAGCCTGCGCCTGCTGCCGCTCGGCGGCCTCCAGGGCCTGCACTTCCTCGTCGCTGCGGATACGCACGCGGGCCAGCAGGGTCACCACTTCGCGCTTGACGTTCTCCAGCATGTCCGAGAACAGCTCGAAGGCTTCCTTCTTGTATTCCTGCTTGGGCTGCTTCTGCGCGTAACCACGCAGGTAGATGCCCTGGCGCAGGTAATCCATGCGCGCCAGGTGCTCCTTCCAGCTCTGGTCCAGCACGGTCAGCATCACGTGCTTCTCCAGCGCGCGCATGGTCTCTTCGCCCAGGCTGGCTTCCTTCTCGGCGAAGTGCTGGTTGACGCGCTCCTGGACCTTGCTGGCGATGGCCTCGGCGTCCAGTTCCTCATGCTGCTTGACCAGGTCGGTCAGCGACATCTGCAGGCCGAAGTCCGACTCCAGGGTCGCTTCCAGGCCACGCAGGTCCCACTGCTCGTCGATCGAGTTCGGCGGCACGAAGCGCGCAACGATGTCGAAGATCACGTCGTCACGGATGCCGTCGACGTTGTCCTTCACCGATTCGGCGTCCAGCAGCTCGTCGCGCTGGGCGTAGATCACCTTGCGCTGATCGTTGTTGACGTCGTCGAAGTCCAGCAGGTTCTTGCGGATGTCGAAGTTGTGGGCCTCGACCTTGCGCTGCGCCTTTTCGATCTGGCGGCTGACCAGGCGGTCCTCGATGACGTCGTCTTCCTTCATGCCCATCATGCGCATGGCCTTCTGCACCCAGTCGGAGGCGAAGATGCGCATCAGGTTGTCTTCCAGCGACAGGTAGAAACGGGACGAACCCGGGTCACCCTGGCGGCCCGAACGGCCGCGCAGCTGGTTGTCGATACGACGCGACTCGTGGCGCTCGGTGCCGACGATATGCAGGCCGCCAGCGGCCTTCACTGCATCGTGGCGCTTCTGCCATTCGGCCTTGACCGCCGCCTTCTGCTCGTCGGTTGCGTCCTCGCCCAGAGCGTGGATCTCGGCTTCCAGCGAGCCGCCCAGCACGATGTCGGTACCACGACCGGCCATGTTGGTGGCGATGGTCACCGCCGCCGGGCGGCCCGCGTTGGCGACGATGGTCGCTTCGCGGTCATGCTGCTTGGCGTTGAGCACTTCGTGCTTCACGCCGGCCTTGCTCAGGTGCTCGGACAGCATTTCCGAGGTTTCGATCGAGGTGGTACCCACCAGCACCGGCTGGCCGCGCTTGGCGCACTCTTCGATGTCGGCCAGCACCGCATTGAACTTGCCCTTGCGGTTGAGGAACACCTGGTCCGGGCTGTCCTTGCGGATGGTCGGGCGGTTGGTCGGGATCACCACCACTTCCAGGCCATAGATGCTCTGGAACTCGAACGCTTCGGTATCGGCCGTACCGGTCATGCCGGACAGCTTCTTGTACATGCGGAACAGGTTCTGGAAGGTGATGCTCGCCAGCGTCTGGTTCTCGCGCTGCACCGGCACGCCTTCCTTCGCTTCCACCGCCTGGTGCAGGCCATCGGACCAGCGGCGGCCGGCCAGGGTACGGCCGGTGAATTCGTCGACGATGACCACTTCGCCATCGCGCACGATGTAGTCCACGTCACGCTGGTAGATCGCGTGCGCGCGCAGGGCGGCGTTGAGGTGGTGCACCACGGTCAGGTTCTGCGCCGCGTACAGGCCTTCGGTCTCGCCATCGAGGATGCCGGCCTCGACCAGCAGCTGCTCGGCGTGCTCCATGCCCGCTTCGGACAGGTGCACCTGCTTGCCCTTCTCGTCGACCCAGAAATCGCCTTCGCCGTCTTCCGCTTCCTGCTTGACCAGGTGCGGCACGACACGGTTGACGCGGATGTACAGCTCTGGGGAATCATCGGCCGGACCGGAGATGATCAGCGGGGTGCGCGCTTCGTCGATCAGGATGGAGTCGACTTCGTCGACGATGGCGTAGTGCAGGCCGCGCTGGTAGCGGTCGGCCTTGGACAGCGCCATGTTGTCGCGCAGGTAGTCGAAACCGAATTCGTTGTTGGTGCCGTAGGTGATGTCCGCGGCGTAGGCTTCGCGCTTGTCGCTGTGCGGCATGCCCGGGTACACCACGCCCACGCTCAGGCCCAGCCAGTTGTACAGCTTGCCCATCTGCGCGGCGTCGCGGCGGGCCAGGTAGTCGTTCACGGTGACCACGTGCACGCCCTTGCCTTCCAGCGCGTTGAGGTACACCGGCAGGGTCGCCACCAGGGTCTTGCCTTCACCGGTGCGCATTTCTGCGATCTTGCCCAGGTGAAGCACCATGCCGCCGATCAGCTGCACGTCGTAGTGGCGCATGCCCAGCACGCGGCGACCGGCTTCGCGGCAGACCGCGAACGCTTCCGGCAGCACCTTGTCCAGGGCTTCACCGCCAGCGATGCGCTGCTTGAACTCCGGCGTCTTGGCCTGAAGCTGCTCGTCGGACAGCTTCTCGATCTCCGGCTCCAGCGCATTGATCTTGGCGACGATGCGGTTGAGCTGGCGCAGCTGTCGTTCGTTACGACTGCCAAATACGCGGGTAAGCAGGCTGTTGATCATTGAAGGAACCGGGTTGGATGGACACGACGCCCGGCCTCCCCCTGGGGATCCGTCCGCCGCAAACGAAACAGGGCGCCTGGCGCCCTGTCGATGGCAACACCCATTGTAGCTTGGGACGGCCACGTGGTGCAGTCGATTGCCACCGGTGTGGATGCGGCCGCGGTACTGGCCGACATGTACGCCGACCTGGGGCAGCGCATCGCCCTGGTTGAAGAAGACCGCGCGCTGGATCGCGAACTGCGGGAACTGCTGGTGGAGATCCGCGCGCAACGTTGGGAGCTGTATGCCGGTGAATGAGGCCATCGA
>NZ_JBHHMJ010000525.1:0-19720 GCF_042136455.1 Stenotrophomonas sp. 3diitr2024 | reverse complement strand
CGGCACGACGACGGATCACCGGTGGCCTCGGTGCAGGCCTCGACCGAGGTGTACAGGCCTTCCTGCACCTTCACCTCCGGCTCCTTCTGGCAGGCGGTGAACAGCAGCGGCGCAGCGCTCATCAGCAGCAGCGCGGTGGTGCGTGAACGTTTCATGGCCTCATGCCCTGTATACGGATCAATGCCCCAATGATGCCAAATCCGGGCCAGCAACCGGAATCGGCAAAGTGGGAAAGATGAACGGCCTTTCATTTTCGTCGGCATTGGGGTCAGAGCCCATCGCGCTGCGATGGGATCCGACCCCGGGCGGCACACCGCACTGGTAGGTGCCAACCTTGGTTGGCACACGCCCCGCGGCGCCGCGCTATGCCCGGCGCGCGCAGCCAAGTCTCCGGCGAGAAGCCCCCTTGTTGTTCAAGGGGGCGCGCCGCAGGCGCGGGGATAAGGGGAAATGCGCGGACCACCAAGCCGCTGCAAGCGGTGAAGGTGGTTGCAGCAGCAACCGAAAAAATTGGCCATGATCGGCTGACCCCCACGTCGTACGGCCCGCCCGTTCCGCCAGCCATGCCCGAATACCGTTCCCGCACCTCCACCGCCGGCCGCAACATGGCCGGCGCCCGCGCCCTGTGGCGTGCCACCGGCATGAAGGACGGCGACTTCCACAAGCCGATCATTGCCATCGCCAACTCCTTCACCCAGTTCGTGCCCGGCCACGTGCACCTGAAGGACCTCGGCCAGCTGGTCGCGCGCGAAATCGAACAGGTCGGTGGCGTCGCCAAGGAATTCAACACCATCGCCGTGGACGACGGCATCGCGATGGGCCACGACGGGATGCTGTATTCGCTGCCCAGCCGCGAGATCATCGCCGACGCCGTGGAGTACATGGTCAACGCGCACTGCGCCGACGCGCTGGTGTGCATCAGCAACTGCGACAAGATCACCCCCGGCATGCTGATGGCTGCGCTGCGCCTGGACATCCCGGTGGTGTTCGTCTCCGGCGGGCCGATGGAAGCGGGCAAGACAAAGCTGTCCGAGCACAAGCTGGACCTGGTCGACGCGATGGTGGTGGCCGCCGATGACAGCGCCTCCGACGAGAAGGTCGCGGCCTTTGAACGCAGCGCCTGCCCCACCTGCGGCTCCTGCTCGGGCATGTTCACCGCCAACTCGATGAACTGCCTGACCGAAGCGCTGGGCCTGTCGCTGCCCGGCAACGGCACTACGCTGGCCACCCATGCCGACCGCGAGGCGCTGTTCCGCCGCGCCGGCCGCCTGATCGTCGAGCTCTGCCATCGCTGGTACGGCGGCGAGGACCCGAGCGCGCTGCCGCGCGGGATCGCCACCCAGGCCGCGTTCGCCAACGCGATGACCCTGGACATCGCCATGGGCGGCTCCACCAACACCATCCTGCATCTGCTGGCCGCAGCGCAGGAAGCGGAGGTCGACTTCGACCTGACCCACATCGACGCGCTGTCGCGACGCGTCCCGCAGCTGTGCAAGGTGGCGCCGAACACACCGAAGTACCACATCGAGGACGTGCACCGCGCCGGCGGCGTGTTCGGCATCCTCGGTGAACTGGATCGCGCCGGCCTGCTCGATACCACAGTGCCGACCGTGCACAGCGCCAGCCTGGCCGAAGCGCTGGAACGCTGGGACGTGGTGCGCAGCGACAACGACACCCTGCATACCTTCTTCAAGGCCGGCCCGGCCGGCATCCCCACCCAGGAGGCCTTCAGCCAGGCCACGCGCTGGCCCGCGCTGGACCTGGACCGCGCCGAGGGCTGCATCCGCTCGCTGCAACATGCGTATTCGCTGGAAGGTGGCCTGGCTGTGCTGCGCGGCAATCTGGCCGTCGATGGCTGCGTGGTGAAAACCGCCGGCGTGGACGAATCGATCCATGTGTTCGAAGGCCCCGCACGCGTCTACGAAAGCCAGGACGCCGCCGTCGCCGGCATCCTCGCCGACGAGGTGCAGCCGGGCGAGGTGGTGGTGATCCGCTACGAAGGGCCGAAGGGCGGCCCGGGCATGCAGGAGATGCTGTACCCGACCAGCTACCTGAAGTCGAAGGGACTGGGCAAGCAGTGCGCGCTGCTCACCGATGGCCGCTTCTCCGGTGGCACCTCGGGGTTGTCGATCGGCCACGTTTCGCCGGAAGCGGCCAGTGGCGGCGCGATCGGGCTTGTGGAAGACGGTGACCGCATCCGCATCGACATCCCGGCCCGCCGCATCGACCTGTTGCTGGATGAGGCCACGCTGGTCCAGCGCCGCAGCGAGGCCGATGCACGCGGCTGGAAACCGCGTGCGCCGCGCCCGCGCAAGGTCACCAGCGCGTTGAAGGCCTACGCCCTGCTCGCCACCAGTGCCGACAAGGGCGCCGTACGCAACACCGCCCTGCTGGGCGATTGATGCCGATCCGGTAGTGCCGGCCGCTGGCCGGCATCTTAAAAAAAGGGACGGAGGGGATTAAGTCGTTTGAGGCACAAACGACTTAATCCCCTCCGTCCCCTTTTTTCAGCCGATCACGCGCTTGAACGGCGGCAGCGCGTCGATGATGCGCTTGCCGTAGCGGCGGGTCAGCAGCCGCGAATCGAGGATGATCACGCGGCCGGTGTCGGTGGAGGTGCGGATCAGGCGGCCGGCGAACTGGGTCAACGTGCGAAGCGCGTGCGGAATGGCGATCAGGTTGAACGCATTGAGCCCGCGGCCCTCGAACCATTCGCTGAGGGTGGCAGTCTGCGGATCGGTCGGCACCGCGAACGGCACCTGGGTGATCACCACCGTGGTGCACGCTTCACCGGGCAGGTCGAGGCCTTCACCGAACGAGTTCAGGCCGAACAGCACCGAACCCTCACCCGCTTCGACGCGGCGCAGGTGTTCTTCGATCAGCCGGGTCTTGGACATCTCGCCCTGTACCAGCACCTGCTTGCGCCGCGCGGCCGGCATCAGCCCGGCCACCTTTTCCATCTTCCAGCGCGAGGTGAACAGCACCATCGAGCCCTTGGCCCAATCCAGCTCGGTGTCGAGGTAGCGCGCCACTTCGCGGGGATGGCCTTCGCGGTCGTCGGGGGTGACCGGGAACCTGGGCACGATCAGCTCGGCCTGGTTGGGCAGGTCGAACGGCGACGACAGCGAGACCATCTCGGCCTCTTCCGGAATGCCGTTGTCGATCGCCAGCGACTGGAAATCGCCACCGCCGGTCAGCGTCGCCGAGGTCATCACCACCGAGTCCACCTCATCCCACAGCAGCTTGCGCAGCACGTGCGCGGCCGATACCGGCGAGCCGTGCAGCACCAGGTCGCCGTCGCGGGTGGCGGTGACCCAGCGCGCCATCGGCGGCGCGCCGTCCTTGTCCTCGCGGCGCCAGGCCTGCCACAGGTTGTACTGTTGCTCGATCATTTCCAGCGCCATGCCCAGGTTGCGCTGCAGGCGCTCGCGCGCGGCATCGTCCGGCTTGCCCTTGGCCACCTGCGCGGTGGCGGCATGCGCCCAGTTGTAGAGGCTGCGGGTCTCGTCGGCCAGTGCCTCGATCGGCTCGCGCCAGGCCTCCGGCAAACGGCCGTTGGCCGCGCGCCACATCGGCTCCTCGTCCGCTGGCGCCGGCATCCACACCCGCTCGATGTGATCGCGGAACGCGCGCAGCTGCTTGGCGACGTTGCTGGCGACCTCGATCGCTTCGTTCGGCAGCAGGTTGCCGAGGCGGTCCTTGTCGACCGCGCGGTAGGCACCGGCAATCAGGATCTGCAGGCGCCCGGTGCGCTTGGCCATTTCATCCAGCGCCAGGCTGGCCGCGCCCTGGTCGATCGCCACGTTGCCGATGTGATGGCCTTCGTCCAGCACCAGCAGCATGTCCGACGGCGGCGCGATCAACGGCTGGCCGTTGTCGCTGTCGCCGATCGACAGCGCCGACAGCAGCAGCGCGTGGTTGGTGACCACGATCTGCGCATCGCGCACGGTGTTGCGTGAACGCAGCACCGCGCACTGCGCCGAATACGCACAACGGCGCCCGGCGCAGCCCGAGGCCGGCGTGGTGATGCGGCTGCGCAGGCCGGGACTGATGGTCTCCGGCGCATTGTCGATATCGCCGTCCCAGCTGCCGCCGGTGAAGGCATCGGTCAGGCGCTTGGCGATGTCCATCTCGATCGGCGCCAGCGGCCGGTCGAACAGTGGTGCTTCATCCTCGAACATGCCGCCCTGCGAGCCCTCGCCCTGTGCTTCGGCGGCGTTACGCGTGCACAGGTAGCGGGTACGGCCCTTGGCCAGCGCCACGGTTGCTTCCAGGCCGGTGGCCTTGAGGAAGTTCGGGATATCGCGCTCGACCAGCTGCGACTGCAGCGCCACGGTGCCGGTGCTGATCACCAGCTTCTTCTTGCTGGCCAGCGCAATCGGTACGCCCGCAGTGAGGTAACCCAGGCTCTTGCCGACGCCGGTCGGCGCCTCGACCACGCCAACGCCGCCGCTCTTCGACAGCGCGCGTGACACCACGCCGATCATCTGGCTCTGCGAGCGGCGGGTGGAGAAGCCGGGAGTATTGGCCTGCAGCGTCGTGTACGCCTTGCGGATCGCGTCCTTCAAGGGGTCATCGAGCGTGCGCGGAGCGGCGACGGTTTCGGTCACGCCGGGAATTACCGTGGCTGGATCGGGCCGGTCATTGTCGCATGGCCGGCCATGTCCGCCGCCGCTGGCTGCCTGAACGGGGCAGCGGCGACGCCCGGCGGCTGGATGAACACGCCGGACGCTGCTGGCGACGGCCCTGGGCCGTCACCGCGGTGTCACTGCACCGCGTTGCCGCGCAGCCGCAGCAGGCGCACCAGCGCCCACACCAGCAGCACCACGCCGATGGCCTCGACCATTGCCAGCGCGAAATGCAGCACGCCGAGGATGGCGCTCAGGCTCGACACGGCACTGAAATCACCACTGCGGACCATCCACATCGGCAGGATGCCCGCCGCCATCCCACCGAGGCTGGTCAACAGCAACAGCAGCAGGCCGACCAGGGCGCCGGTGCGGGTCGCATCGCGCGGCGCACCGACCACCCAGACCAGGCCGACGCACAGCGCGATCAGCACCGGCAGGCGCACACCGACCATGCTCAGCACGGTCACCATCAAGGTCGTGCCGTCCATCGATCAGTCCTCGCCGGCCAACACAGCCGGGCCCTGGCGCAGCGCCTGGTAGACCTCGTCGGTCTGCGGGCGTACGCCGTGCCACTGCAGGAAGCTCTCGGCGGCCTGTTCGACCAGCATGCCCAGGCCATCCACGGTGTTGCGGCAGTTCGCCGCGCGTGCCCATGCCAGGAAGGCGATCGCCGCCTCGCCGTAGTTCAGGTCGACGGCGGTGGTCATCGAGTTGACCAGCGACAGCGGCAGCTTGAACTCGACATCGCGGTCGCGGCCCGCCGAGGTGGCGTTGACGATCAGTTCAAAGTCGCCCAGGTCGCGCAGGTCCTCCCAGTAGCGGCTGATCGCGCGGCCCGGTTCGCCCATGGCATCGATCAGCTCGTCGGCACGTTCCGGCGTGCGGTTGACCACCACCAGTTCGGTGATGCCGGCATCGAGCAGCGCCGGGGCGACGCTGCGCGCCGAGCCACCGGCACCGATCATCAGCACGCGACGGCCGCGCAGGTCCAGGCCGTGGCGGTCGGTCAGGTCGCGCACCAGGCCGATGCCATCGGTGGTGTCGCCGTGCCAACGGTCGCCCTTGCGCAGCAGCGTGTTGACCGATCCGGCGCGGCGCGCCCGTGCGGTCAGCGTGGTGCACACCGAGAACGCGGTTTCCTTGTGCGGCAGGGTGACATTGGCACCGACACCGCCCTCGGCAGCGAAGGCCTCCAGGCCGGCCAGGAACGCCTCCGGGGCCAGGTCGATCGCGCGATAGTCGATGGCGATGCCTTCCTGGCGACCGAACGACGCATGGATCTGCGGCGACTTCGAATGGGCGACGGGGTGTCCGAAGACGGCGTAACGGTCGGTCATGGAATCCTCAAGCTGGCTAGACTGATGCTCTGTTCGTGCATGGAACCGGATGATGCGCATCACCCCGCCCCTGCTGGTGCTTGCCGCCAGTCTACTCTCTGCCCCCGTGGCGATGGCGTTGAACGAGTACGGCATCGAAGGCATGGGCGTGGTCTCGACCCGCGCCGACGAGGGTCGCGCCACGATCAGCGCCGATGGCCAGCGCATCGTTTTCGCCCGCCGCGACGAAGCCGGCTGGGGCCTGTGGGAGGCACGCGTGGTCGACGGTCGTTGGCAGCAGGCACAGGCACTGCCGGTCGGCGTGGCCGGTGAAGCCCGTGATCCCTACTTCAGCCGTGATGGCCGCTGGCTGTTGTTCGCGGCCGGCCGCGAGGGCGCGCTGGCGCTGTACCGCGCTGCGCTGGCCACCGATGGCCGGCTGGGCCCAGCGCAGCCGCTGGGCGGTGACGGCGGGCGCCGGGAAGAGCGCGGACCGGCCCTGAGCGCGGATGGCAAGCAGCTGTTGTTTGCCCGCCAGCAGGGCCATGGCGCCGGCTGGGACCTGTTCATAGCGACGCTGGATGCGCAGGGCCTGCGTGGCCCGGCCACCGCACTGAGCGCGCTGAACAGCGCCGACGACGAGACCGACGGCGACTGGCTGGGCCATGACGGCGCCGTGGTGTTCAGCCGCGGCCACGGCAGTACCGCGCAGGTCTGGAGCAGCGGCTGTGCGTGGAGCGGTGTGGCGCTGCAGCCGCTGGGACTGTCGTTCAACCAGGCCGGCGGCTGGACCGGCGCGCCGGTGATCGACAACGCCAGGCCCGGCGAGATGATGGTGGCCAGCAGCGCGGCAAAGGCGCCGCGCGCCGGTGGCGTGGACGTGTACCGGTTGGCGGTGCCCAGGGTGGCGGCGGTGGCCGGGTGCGTGCGGTAGATCCACGCCATGCGTGGATGGCGCCCGCGAAGGGGTCAGAGCCCTTTCCTGCGGAAAGGGATCCGACCCCGGGGATTGCCCGTCAGCGCGACAGCACCTTGGCGCGCAACTGCTCGTACTCCATCTCGCTCAGCTGGCCGTTGTCCTTGCGCTGGTTCAACGCAGCCAGCTCGGCCTGCACGCTGTCCGGCAGGGCCTGCTCACGGGCTACGTGGCGGGCGGCGGAAAGCTGCTCCGGCGGGCGCTTGCCCGCCCGCCAGGCGGCGATGAAGACAGCGACGATGATGGCACCGAACACCAGGACACCGGTGCCCCAGATCAGCCATTGCATCCATCCCAGTTCGGGTCCCATCGCGCAGTCCTCCGTCTATCGTGGCGCTATTGTCAGCGCTCGCGCAGCCATCGCGCCACCTGCGGCGCGAAATAGGTCAGCACGCCATCGGCACCGGCCCGCTTGAAGCCCAGCAGCGACTCCAGCACGCAGGCACGCTCGTCCAGCCAGCCGTTGGCGAAGGCGGCCTTCATCATCGCGTACTCGCCACTGACCTGGTAGGCGAAGGTCGGCACGCCGAACGTGTCCTTCACCCTGCGCACCAGGTCCAGGTACGGCATGCCCGGCTTGACCATCACCATGTCGGCGCCCTCTTCCAGGTCCAGCGCGATCTCGCGCAGAGCCTCGTCGCCGTTGGCCGGGTCCATCTGGTAGGTCTTCTTGTCGGCCTTGCCGAGGCTGGCCGCGCTGCCCACCGCATCACGGAACGGGCCGTAGAACGCCGAGGCGTACTTGGCCGAGTAGGCCATGATGCGCACGTTGATGTGGTTGTCGGCATCCAGCGCACGGCGGATCGCGCCAATGCGGCCGTCCATCATGTCCGACGGCGAGACGATGTCCACACCGGCCTCGGCGTGCGACACCGACTGCTTGACCAGCGCTTCGACCGTGATGTCGTTCAGCACATAGCCCTTGTCGTCGATGATGCCGTCCTGGCCGTGGGTGGTGTACGGGTCCAGCGCCACGTCGGTCATCACGCCCAGTTCCGGGAAGCGCGACTTCAGCGCGCGGATCGCACGCTGCGCCAGGCCGTCCTCGGCCCACGCCGCCGACGCGTCCAGCGACTTCAGCGACGGGTCGATCACCGGGAACAGGTCGATCACCGGAATGCCCAGTTCCAGCGCTTCTTCGGCCACCTTCAGCAGCTCTTCGATCGACAGCCGCTCCACGCCCGGCATCGACGGCACTGCGGTGCGGCCCGCCAGTTCGTGCACGAACACCGGGTAGATCAGGTCGTCGGTGGTCAGCGTGTTCTCGCGCATCAGGCGGCGCGAGAACTCGTCGTGGCGCATGCGGCGCGGGCGGTAAAGCGGATGGGACATGGCAGGCTCCGAGGAGTGGCTATTGCAACAGGTAACCCTGCGGCAGCAGGGGTTCGGGCAAGGGGCGTTCGCCGAGCGCGTCGAGCTGGTCGATCTCGATCGTGCGCACCAGCGCGTCCAGCGGCAGGTCGTTCGGCTCCAAGCCGAACGGGTCTTCCATTTCTTCGCCCAGCTGGTCCAGGCCGAAGAAGGCATAGGCCAGCACCGCCGACAGCACCGGCGTGCCCCAGCCCAGCGAACTGGCCAGGCCGAACGGCAGCAGCACGCAGAACATCCACGCGCAGCGATGCAGCAGCAGGGTGTAGGCGAACGGCAGCGGCGTGGTGAGGATGCGCTCGCAGCCGGCCTGGATCGACGACATCGCGTGCAGGCGCTCCTCCAGCTGGGTGTAGAGAATCGGATCGAGCTCGCCGGCGCGCAGCGCCTGGGCCAGCTCGGCAGCGATCATCGACAGCAATGCATCCGGCACGTTCTCGCGCTGGCCCAGCTGCTCGCGTTGCGGCTTGTCCAGCCATGGCAAGGCAGCCAGGGCCACGATGCGTCCACGCAGGCGCGCGGCCAGCGCATGGGCGAACGCGGTGGTGAGGTACGCGATGCGGCGACGGCGGCCGCCGTCATCGGCCAGCAGCAGGTGCACCTGGCGGGCCAGCGAACGTGATTCGTAGACCAGCTGGCCCCACAGCTTGCGGCCTTCCCACCAGCGGTCATAGCAGGCGCTGTTGCGGAAGCTGAGGAAGATCGACAGGACCAGGCCGAGCAGGGTGAACGGCGTGACCGACACGCGTTCGATGCCGGTCGGCGGGGCCAGTTCCACCACGGCCGCCACGGCAATGGACAGGATCAGGATGGCCAGCACCTTCGGCGCGATCGCTTTGACGATCGAGCCGCGCAGGATGTACAGCAGTTGCCAGCCGTGGGGACGGGGTCGGATGATCATCGGGCAGCCGCGCCAGGCGCGGAATCACAGGCACGCGGGGGGCTCGCGCAGCCGCTCATTGTACGCCCCTGCCCGGCCAGCAGCCGTGTATCTGCGACGCCCGGTCGCACCGGGTGCCGGGATTCAGATCACGCCGCCGCCCAGGCCCAGGCGCAGGATGCCGACCACCACCACGATGCCGTTCAGCACCAGCCCGGCCCAGGCCCGACCGCGCTTGGTCGGGTGGGTAAACAGGATGCCCAGCGCGGCGATCACCGCGCCGACGGCGGCGAACGGGATCAGGAACCAGTTGCCCCAGCCAAGCAGCGGAATCAGCGCCAGGATCATCCACAACAGCGCAAGTACGCCCCACAACAGACTGATCACGCCCATTCCGCTCTCCCGCAGTTGGTTCCTGTCTGTCCACCATAGTCGTTCACGCGGTCGCCGCCTACTGCCGTTGGCGGGGCTGTCACCCGACGCGTGCTAGCGTGCTGCCGTGGGTGCCCGGGCCCGGGTGTTGGCGCCGATTCAGAGTGGCCCACCGAAGATCGCAACCAGTCCTACAGGGGTCGTGCCATGAACATCCGTTGGGCCGCGCTGGCGGCCATCCTGCTGGTCGCCGCCGGTTGTGCCAGCACCTCCAAGGTCATGCTGGGGCGCGCCCGCGCGCCGATCGATCCGGCACTGGTGCAGATCTATTCCACGCCACCGGCCGGCTCGCAGGAAATCGCGCAGCTGGAATCGGCATCTGCCGTGGGCTTCGGCACGCAGGGCCAGACCGATGCCGCGGTGGCACGCCTGAAGCGTGAAGCGGCGGCACTGGGCGCCAATGGCGTGGTGCTGATGGGCGTGGGCAGCAGCGGCTCACCGGTGGGCATGTCGGTGGGTGCCGGCACCTTCGGCTCGCATGTGGGGGGTGGCGTCGGCATCGGTATTCCGACCACGCAGAAGCGCGCCGCCGGCGTGGCGATCTGGGTACCCAATCCGGAACCGCCGGCACGGTTGCCGACCCAGGTGATCACGCCGCAGCGGTGATGCAGTAGATCCACGCCATGCGTGGATGGACATTGACGCACGGGGTCAGAGCCCTTTCCTGCGGAAAGGGATCCGACCCCGGCGCGGGCATCACTTGTACTTCGGCACGAACACCTTGTTCACCGCATCGGCCAGCTGGTCCGGCGGCAGCAGGCCCTGGTCGAGCAGGAAGTTGTTGAACGCCAGGCGGTCGAACTTCGCGCCCAGTGCCAGCTCGGTCTGCATGCGCAGTTCGAGGATGCGGGTGTAGCCATAGAAGTAGCTGCCCGCCTGGCCCGGCATGCGCACCATGTAACGGTCCAGTTCCTGGGTGGCCATCGCCTTGGACAGGCCGACCTGCTCCATCAGCACACGTTCGCCGTTGGCGCGGTCGGTCAGGCCGAGGTTGAGCATCGGGTCAAGCATTGCGCGTGCGGCCCGCAGCAGGCGGAACTGCAGGGCGATCATCTGCCCGTCCAGCGGCTCGTACGGCACCATCTCGGCCTCGGCATACAGCGCCCAGCCTTCAACATTCACCGAATTGAACGCGAACATGGTGCGTGCCAGCGAGACACCACGCTCGACCATCGCGGTGAACTGCAGCTCGTGGCCGGGGCGGCCTTCATGCGCGCTCAGCGTCCATGCCGCCGCACCGAAGTTGAAATCGTCGTATTGTGCGCCCGGGCCCGCCGCCGGGTTGCCCAGCGGCAGCACGAAGGTGCCCTGCTGCCCGGTGTTGTTGACCAGCGGCGCCGGCAGGAAATGCGGGGCCGGGCTGGCCGCGCTCTCGGCGGCCGAACCCAGGCGCATCTGCATGGCGCGCTTGGGCACGTCGACGATGGCATGCTCGCGGATCAGCGGATCGATCGCATCGATCACCTTGCGGTAGTGCCCTTCCAGATGGTCGTCGGCGATCTTGTCGGCCTTCAGCGCGCGGATCACCGCCACCGGGTCACTCGGGTCGGCCACCTTCAGACCCTTGTCCTTCACCACCAGCGGCGCCAGCTGCTGCATCGCCGAGCGGGTTTCCATGAACTCCAGCTGCGCGCGCTGCATCAGCAGCTTCGGATCGATATCGATACCGACCTGCTTGAGCTGGTAGGCGTACAGCGGCGCCGGCAGGCGCGCATCGGTGCGTGCCTTCGGCAGCACGTCCTTGCGGGTCCAGGCGGCGTAGTCCTTCATCTGCCCGGCCAGGGCCTTCATCGCCTCATCGGCGCCGGCGATCTGGTACTTCTTCAGCAGCGACTCGATGCCGGTGATGTACGTCTCGACATTGTCCAGCGATTGCTGCACTTCGATCTTCGTCGGCTGCAGCAGGCTGCCGTCCTTCAAGCGCTCTTCGTAACGCTGGCGGGCCAGCGTGGTGAACGCGGTGCCACCCGGCTGCAGCCCGGCGTAGGCCTTGAGGCGGTCGATCGCCTTGGCCCGGCGCTCGGCCGGCACCTGGTCGGACAGCAGCAGGTTGAGGCCGCTGAAGATGGTCTGCGGCGCGTCACTCCATGGCAGCAGGTACTTCTCGTTGAGCTCGCTGCCTTCGATGTTCTGGTTGGCGGCGTGGATCATGATCTCCAGGTCCTGGCGGACGTTGGGATCCTGCTCGGTGGCCAGCTTGGCTTTCAGTTCATCGCGGGCCTTGGCCATCGCGGCGCGGTAGCGCTTGCCATTGTCCGCACCGAGGTCGGCCACCTTGTCGTCATAGCCGGGCACGCCGAAGAAGCCGGTTTCTTCCGGCTGGAACGGGCCCTGCGCATCAAGCAGGATCTGCGCCAGTGCGTTGCTGCGGGCCACCCAGGCCGGGCTGGCCGGAGTAGCGGCCTTGGCGGCGGGTGCCGCCAGCGCCGGCGGTGCGGACATCAGCGGGGCGGCAGTCAGGGCCAGGGCAACGGCCAACGCGATCGGCTTCATGGTGCACTCCAGGACAGGGTTGCCCGCACCCTACGCGCTCAGCGCTGTGGCGACAATCGGCCGGAGGTCACAACGCCGCGGCCAGCGGGCATTCGCCGCGTTCGCGGCAGGCCTGCAGCTCGCATTCCTGCGCGGCCTCGTCATCATCCAGCGCGGTCAGGTCGAACGTCTGCTTGTTCTCGCCCAGCACATACATCACCGGATAGTCCCAGACGTCGTCGCTGCGGGTGCCCTTCACGAACAGCCGGCCGCGCGCGCGCGGGCCTTCCAGGGCCACGGTCAGGCCGACGTCACGCTGGCCGTTGATCGCGGTCTGCATGCTGCCCAGCGGCATCGACTCGGCACGCAGCGGCTCGCCGAAGGCTTCCACCAGTTCGATGCTGCATCCAGCGCGGCGCATCGCCTCGCGCATCGGCGGGCTCTCGCGTGCCGCCTCGCTCCAGCGCAGCACGCTCCAGGCCACCACGCCACCGGCACCGGCCAACACCAGCAGCACGGCCAGCGGCATCGCCCAGCGCCAGTGACGGGACCACCAGCCGGCAGGCTTCGCGCCATGGGTGGGAATCGGCGGCGGCAGTGTCATCGGCGGGCTCCTTCCCGTTTGTGCATCAGGGCTTCAGGCAGCGTCCCAGGAAGGCTTCGGCCACACGGTAGCGATGCAGGGCATCGGCGCCGGACAGGCCATGCTTGGCACCCGGATAGGTCATCAGCTCGAACGGCTGGCCGCGCTTCTGCAGCGCGCTCATCAGGCTGGTCGAGTTGGTGAACAGCACGTTGTCATCGGCCATGCCGTGAATCAGCAGCAACGGCGAACGCAGGCCTTCGATATGGGTCAGCACGCGCGCTTCGCGGTACCCCGCTTCGTTGCGCGCCGGCAGGTCCATGTAGCGTTCGGTGTAGTGGCTGTCATACAGGCCCCAATCGGTGACCGGTGCGCCGGCCACGCCACAGGCGTACTGGTTCGATGCCTTGGCCAGCAGCATCAGAGTCATGTAACCGCCGTTGGACCAGCCCTGCACGCCGATGCGCGCCGGGTCCACCCACGGCTGCTGCTTCAGCCAGGCCACGCCGCGCAGCTGGTCGGTCACTTCCACCGTGCCCTGCTTCCCGTACAGCGCACCACCGAAGTCGCGGCCACGGCGCGGAGTGCCGCGGTTGTCCAGCGAGAACACCACGTAGCCCTGCTGGGCCAGGTACTGGTTGAACAGATGGTCGCCGCGGCCGGGCCAGCTGTCGGTGACGGTCTGGCTGGCCGGGCCGCCGTAGACGTACACCGCCACCGGGTAGCGCTTGGACGGATCGAAGCCGGCCGGCTTGATCAGGCTGTAGTTCAACGGGGTCTTGCCGTCGGCAGCCATCAACGTGCCGAACTCGACCGGGCGCTGCGCATCGCGGTAGCGCGCATACGGGTGCTTGGGATCGGTCAGGTCGTTCTCGACCAGCGTGGCGATCTTCTCGCCGTTGGCGCGGAACAGTTCGATCTGCGGCGGCGTGGTGCTGTTGGACCAGCTGTCCACGTAGACGCTGGCATTGCGGGCGAAGCTGGCGCTGTGCATGCCCGGCGCCTTCGACAGGCGCTGCGGCTCACCGCCCTGCAGCGACACCGCGTAGATCTGGCTTTCGCGCGAGGTCTCGATGCCAGCACGGAAGTAGGCCTTGCCGGCCTTCTCATCGACCGCCAGCAGTTCGTCCACCGGCCAGTTGCCATGGGTCAGCGCAGTGGCCTTGCCCTTGTCATCGATGCGGTACAGGTGCTGGAAGCCGGTGCGCTCGGACGACCACAGCACGCTGCCATCTTCAAGGAAGCGCAGGCTGTTGTGCAGCGGCACCCAGGTCGGGCTGGTCTCGTGGGCGAGCACGCGCTGGCGGTTGGAGTCGAGCGCCACTTCGACCAGGTCCAGCTGCTTCTGGTCACGCGACTGGCGCTGGAAACTCAGGTGCTGCGCATCGCGCCAATCGACGCGGGCCAGGTAGATGTCCTGTTCCTTGCCCAGGTCGATCCAGCGCGGCTGCGCATCGGCGGCCGGTGCGATCACGCCCAGCTGCACGCGCACGTTGGCGTCGCCGGCGGCCGGGTAACGCTGTTCGATCACGTCGGTGCGGTCGGCATAGACCTCGTAGCGCTTCTGCACCGGCACCGGCGCCTCGTCGATGCGGGCGAAGGCGATGGCCGAATCATCCGGCGCCCACCAGTAACCGGTGTGGCGATCCATTTCCTCATCGGCGACGAACTCGGCCACGCCGTTGCCGATGGTGGTGCTGCCGTCGCGGGTCAGCTGCAGCTGCTTGCCACTGGCCAGGTCGATCACCCACAGGTTGCGGCCACGGATGAAGCTGACGAAGCCGCCCTGGGGCGACAGCTTGGCGTCGGTGGCGAAGCCTTCACCGTGGGTCAGCTGGCGCACGGCCGCCTGGCCATGCTGCTTGAGGTCGTACAGGTAGAGTTCGCCGCCCAACGGGAACAGCAGGCGCTGCGCGTCCGGCGACCACTGGTAATCGACGATGCCGGTCATCGCGGCGATGCGCTGGCGCTCGCGTCGGGCCTTTTCCTCATCGCTGAGGGTCTCGGTGCCGGGCAGCACGACCTTGGAATCAACCAGCAGGCGGGTCTGGCCGCTGCCGATGTCGTAGGTCCACAGGTCCAGCTGGTTGCGGTCGCTGTCCTTGCCGCGCAGGAAGCTGACCTGCGAACCGTCCGGCGCCACCTTGGGCTTCATCAGGGTCGGGCCGGACAACGGCAGGGGGCCGGTGATGGCTTCCAGGGTCAGCTTTTCGGCGTGGGCGGCGGTACTGGTGGCGAGCATGAGGGCAAGCGAAGCGAACAGGTGGCGCATGGAGGATCCCGGCAAACGGCAGGTCCGCCTCCACGCGGGGCGCGGGACGGTCGTCCCCCATCCTAACCAAGCCCGTGCGGGAAGGCAGCATGACCTTCTGCCCATAAGCAGTGCGGACGAGTGCCGACCAACGGTCGGCACCCACCTTCAGATGCCGGGGTCAGCGCTGGCCGAACAGATGCTTGCGCTCTTCGTCGCTGAGCGGCTTGCCGGCGTTCGGGTTCACCTGCTGGCGCAGCGCATAGGCGCGCTGGGTGGCCGGGCGCGCGGCGATGGTCTCGTGCCAGCGCTTGAGGTTCGGGAACGCGGCGAAGTCCACCGGCAGCTTGTCGTAGGCGCCGATCCACGGGTAGCTGGCCATGTCGGCGATGGTGTACGCGTCGCCGGCCAGGAAGGCCTGCTGGGCCAGGCGCTTGTCCATCACCCCGTGCAGGCGGCGCACTTCGTTGTCATAGCGCTCGATCGCATACGGGATCTTTTCCGGGGCATACACATTGAAATGCCCCATCTGGCCGCTCATCGGGCCCAGGCCCGCCATCTGCCAGAACAGCCATTCCAGGGTGGTGACGCGGCCGCGCGGGTCGCTGGGCAGGAAGCGGCCGGTCTTCTCGGCCAGGTACAGCAGGATCGCGCCGGACTCGAACACGCTCTGCGGGGCGCCGCCATCGACTGGGGCGTGGTCGACGATGGCCGGCATCTTGTTGTTGGGCGAAATGGCGAGGAATTCCGGCTTGAACTGGTCGCCCGAGCCGATGTTGACCGGGTGGATGCGGTACTCCAGGCCGGTTTCCTCCAACAGCAGGGTCACTTTATGGCCGTTCGGGGTGGGCCAGTAATACAGGTCGATCATGGCGTCGGCTCGGGGTGCGGAAAGGAACCTGAAGTCTAGTGCGTGAGTTGGGTTGGCACCGTCATGGCGGGCCGGTAACCTCGCCTCTCCCCCGAAACGCAGCATCCCCCGCATGAGTGCAAACCGCCCGCCGCTCTCCCCGTTGTCCACGCTGATCTTCGCCTCGCGCTGGCTGCAGCTGCCGCTGTACCTGGGCCTGATCGTGGCGCAGTGCGTCTACGTGTTCCTGTTCGGCAAGGAACTGTGGCACCTGATCTCGCATTCGGTGTCGATGGGCGAGCAGCAGATCATGCTGATCGTGCTGGGCCTGATCGACGTGGTGATGATCTCCAACCTGCTGGTGATGGTGATCGTCGGCGGCTATGAGACCTTCGTCTCGCGCCTGCGCCTGGAAGGCCACCCGGACCAGCCGGAATGGCTGAGCCACGTCAATGCCAGCGTGCTGAAAGTGAAGCTGGCGATGGCGATCATCGGCATCTCCTCGATCCACCTGCTGAAGACCTTCATCGCCAGTGGCGCACTGAATGGCATCCCGCTGTGCACGCCGGAGCAGATGAGCGTGGCCGCCGCCAACATCGGTGTCGCCCGCTGCTCGATGCTGACTCAGGAAGGCGTGCTGTGGCAGACCATCATCCACTGCGTGTTCATCCTGTCGGCGATCGGCATCGCCTGGACCGACAAGCTGATGTCCAACGGCCACAGCAAGTCGCACGACAAGGCGCACGACCACTGAGGTCGGCGCCGGCAACGGCACGGCCGCCGTTGCCCATCCCGGCCACTGCTCTTGTACGCGGCGGCGGCCGGGATGCTAGATTGCACCCTCGCCGTTGCCGGCGGTGGCGTCGGGAAACGTCACCCTGCCGCGCCCGGACCGCAGGTCCCGGCCATGCATATCAATGATTTACGTCACGTCGTCTTCTAGAGGGGAGCAGGATGTCGCACGTCTCAACGATCACCGCCGCGCGCCGGTGGCTGCCGGTTGCCCTGGCACTGGCACTGGCTGCCTGCTCGGGCAAGGAGGAAACCGCCGCACCGGCCCCGGCCGCCGCACCCACCGCCGCTGCACCGGCCGCACCGGTGGTTGCCGCCAAGGTGCAGTCGATGGGCACCGAGCAGCTGCGTGAGTCGGCCAGCCAGGCCCTGCGCGAGAACCGCATGTACGCGCCGGCCGGCGACAACGCCATCGAGTACTACCTTGCCCTGCGCGACAAGACGCCGGACGACGCCTCGGTGAAGAGCGCACTGACCGATCTGCTGCCCTACACCCTGATCGCCGCCGAACAGCACCTGGGCCGCGAGGACTACACCGAAGCGCAGCGCCTGGTGGCACTGATCGAGAAGGTGGACGCCTCTGCGCCGGCGTTGCCGCGCCTGAAGGACGGCCTGGCCAAGGGCGTGCAGAACGCGGCCAAGCGCACCGAGGCCGAAGCCGAGAAGGCGAAGAAGGACGCCGAGGACCGCAGCAAGCAGCAGACCGAACAGCAGCGCCTGGCCGAGCAGCGTGCCAAGGAAGCCGACGCAGCCAAGCAGATCGCTGCCCAGCAGGACGCTGCCCGCCGCGACAACGAGCGCCAGGAAGCCGAGCGCCAGGCTGCGGCCCGCCGCGAAGCCGAGCAGAAGCAGCAGCAGGCTGCCGCCCAGCAGGCCAGCGCCGCACGCCAGGCCGCAGCTCCGGCGGCCGCTGCGGCGCCGAACCTGCGCCCGGTCAGCACCCCGGCGCCGCGCTATCCGTCCGAGGCGCTGCGCGCAGGCACCTCCGGCGAAGTGCTGGTGGAAATCACCGTCGGCACCGACGGTTCGGTGACCAACGCCCGTGTGCTGCGCGCAACGCCATCGCGCGTCTTCGATCGCGAGGCCATGAACGCGGTCAAGCGTTGGCGCTTCGAGCCGGTCAGCGCACCGGTCACCACCCGCCGCACCCTGGTGTTCGCCCCGGGCGGCAGCTGACCGCGAAAAGGGGACGGAGGGGATTAAGTCGTTTCCGCCCCGCAATGACCACACGGCCCGGCATGTCCGGGCCGTGTTCGTTTCAGGCGAGGCTGTCGATCAGGCGCTGCAGTGCCGGATCACGCGCGGCCAACACCTGGAACAGGCCCAGCGCATGCAGGCCCGGCAGCAGCGCACGCAGGTCGGCTTCGGCGGTGGCGCGGGTGGCGTCATCGCTGGCGGGGTCCTGCCAGTCACGGACGCTGGCGAGGAAGGCGCCGACGCTGCCCTTGCGCACGGTGAGGCCGTTCACCTGCACCTCGTTCTGATGGTCGGGAAGGATGTCCTGCGGCTGCATGGGTGATGCTCCTGTGGGATCGGGAGCCCAGTGTGCCGCCCAGCCGTTGGCACTTCTGCCGTATAACTGCCATTGGATATGGCAGATCAGACATCACCCACGTTGATTGACCCCGCTTTGGCGAACGCCGAAGGCGGTCCACCCGTCTTGGCCTCGCAGCTGCGGGTGCCCGGACGGCGCCGCACCGCGCGCCACCAGCACGTGCGCGGCCAAGTGCTGGGTGCCCACCACGGCCTGCTGCGGATCGAGGCCGGCGATCTGCACTGGTTGCTGCCGGCGGGGCATGCTGCCTGGATACCGCCCTTGCTGCCTCACGCCCTGGTAGGGGCAGAGGCATTCGATGGCTGGAGCCTGTACTTCAACGCCGAAGCCTGTCTGGAGCTGCCCGCCGTGCCGCGCATTTTCCAGCCGAACGTGCTGTTGCAGGCCGCGATGATGCGCGCACTGAGTTGGTCGCATCAGGCGCTGGACGCCGCACAGGCACGCCTGGCCGGCGTGATCGCCGATGAGATCGCCGCCAGCACGCCTTTGCCGCTTGCCTTGCCACAACCGCAGGATCGACGGTTGCGGCGGATCGCGGCGGCGCTGGCACGGTCGCCGGACGACCTTTGCAGCGTCGAAGCGTGGGCAGCCGCCAGCGGCCTGTCCAGCCGCAGCCTCGCCCGCCATTGGCAGGCCGAAACAGGCATGACCCTGGGCCAGTGGCGGCAACGCCTGCGCGTGCTGCTGTCGCTGCCACGCCTGCTGGCGGGCGAGCCGGTGATCAGCGTCGCGCTGTCGATGGGCTACGACACGCCCAGCTCCTTCATCAACGTGTTCAAGCGCGAGATGGGGGTGACGCCTGCGCGGTACGCAAAAGAGGACGGAGGGAATTAAGTCGCTTTTGACTCTTCCGACACGGCATCGCGGCGTTGCCTGATGTCCGGCTTCGCGGCCGCAATGACAGGCTGAAACCCCGTCCAGTCTCCAGATCCGATGCCCCGACAAGCGCGCCTGATGCTGGCAGGCCAGGCCTATCACGTGATCCAGCGCGGTGTGAACAAGGGCGCGATCTTCGTCGACGACATCGACCGCCAACTGTTCCTGCATCTGTTGCACAGCGCATTCCTCAAGCACCACGTCGCACTGCATGCCTATGTCCTGATGGGAAACCACGTTCACCTGTTGGCCACGCCCTCCACACAGCAGGGTCTGGCTGGTGCAATGCGCATGCAGGGCAACAACTACGTACAGGCCTTCAACCAGCGGCACGGGCGCAGTGGACCTCTGTGGCAGGGCCGCTTCCATTCCTCAATGATCGACAGCGATGCGTATCTTCTCAGCGTATACCGCTATATCGAACGCAATCCCGTCCGTGCAGGAATTGCTGTCAGTGCTGAAGATCACCCGTGGTCCAGCGTGCATGGCAACCTTCAACGACGCAATGATCCGATGTTGACGCAACATCCCGCGTTCGAGGCGCTGGCAGCGACCGCTCTGGGAAGGGCGACGTTGTATGCCGAATTCCTGCGCGATGTGAATGCGTCCGCCGACGTACCCGCGAACCGCAACCACAGCGCCAGACAACGCCCGATGGGGAACGATGCGTTCCTGCGGATGGTGGAGCAGACGTTGGGGCGCCCGGTGGAGATGCGCGGACGAGGACGTCCGCGCAAG
>NZ_JBHHMJ010000494.1:0-2490 GCF_042136455.1 Stenotrophomonas sp. 3diitr2024 | reverse complement strand
GCGGCGTTTTCAGTTCCAGGAGTGCCGGCCGGATCGTGCCGACCAACGGTCGGCACCCACCGATGGATGCGATCAGCGTTCGACGATCGCCACCACGCCCATGCCGCCAGCAGTGCAGATCGACACCAGTGCGCGGCCACCGCCGCGTTCGGCCAGCTGCTTGGCTGCCGTGGCGATCACGCGTGCGCCGGTAGCGGCGAACGGGTGGCCGGTGGCCAGCGACGAGCCCAGCAGGTTGATCTTGTCCGGGTCGATGCGGCCCAGCGGCGCGTCCAGGCCCAGGCGGTTGCGGCAGTAGTCCTCGCTCTCCCACGCACGCAGGGTGCACAACACCTGTGCGGCAAAGGCTTCGTGGATCTCGTAGATGTCGAAGTCCTGCAGGGTCAGGCCGTTGCGCTTGAGCATCTCCGGCACCGCGATGGTCGGTGCCATCAGCAGGCCTTCGCCGTGCACGAAGTCCACCGCGGCGACGTGCGCGTCACGCAGGTAAGCCTGGGGTTCATGGCCATGCGCGCGTGCCCACTCTTCACTGGCCAGCAGCACTGCAGCGGCACCGTCGGTCAGCGGGGTGGAGTTGGCGGCGGTGAGCGTGCCACGCCCGGAAACCTTGTCGAACGCCGGCTTCAGCGTGGCCAGCTTTTCCAGCGAGGTGTCCGGGCGCAGGATGTTGTCGCGCTCGACGCCACGGAACGGTGCGATCAGGTCGTTGAAGAAGCCACGCTCGTAGGCGGCGGCCAGCTTCTTGTGCGACGACACCGCCCACTCATCCTGCGAGTCGCGCGAGATGTTCCACTCCTTCGCCATGTCCTCGCAGTGGTCGCCCATGCTCTTGCCGGTGCGCGGCTCGGCCACGCCCGGGAACTCGGGCTTGAGCTCGGAGAACTTGAAACCGGAGGTGAGCGCACGGATCTTGTCGCCGGTGCTCTTGGCGCGGTTGGCCGCCAGCAGGCGTGCACGCAGTTTCTTGCCGTAGACGATCGGCACGTCGGAGGTGGTGTCCGAACCACCGCCGATGCCCGATTCGATCTGGCCCAGCGCGATCTTGTTGGCCACGGTGATGATGCTGTCCAGCGAGGTACCGCAGGCACGCTGCAGGGTGATGCCCGGGGTCAGCGGCGACAGGCCGGACGACAGCGTGGCTTCGCGGCCCAGGTTCCAGTCGCTGGAATGCTTGATCACCGCGCCCATCGCCACTTCACCCAGCTGCTGGCCATGCAGGCCGAACCGTTCGACCAGCGCACCCAGCGTACGGACCGACATGCCGAGGTTGCCGACATCCGAATACGCGGTGTTCTGGCGGCAGAACGGAATGCGGACGCCACCGAGGATGGCGACGGGACGAGCGTTGGGCATGGAGATACCTGGCATGGATGAGGGTGTCTGCAACATGGCCTGCACGACGGAGCAGGCATAATGGAGCCAAGTGTAGCTGCCGCCCTGTGATGGGCCAACCGTGGAACCATGAGCAAACCCGACCCCGCGATGAATGCCCTTGGCGTGCTGGCCCTGGAACTGGCCGGCGGCGAAATCCCCCGCCAGGCGGTGCTCAGCGCTGAACAGGCCGGTGAACTGGCCGAACGCGTCGGCCGTGACCTGGCCAAGCTGGTGCCACAGGTGGCCGAGCTGGACCTGGTGTTCGCCGCCGCGCATTTCGACCCGGCCGAAGTGCTGCGTCCGGGCTGGCCGATCCATCGCCGCCTGGAAGAACTGCAGATGCGTGCCCCGGGCCGCAACCAGGGCCCGCGCCTGCTGGCCTTCGGTACCGATGCCGAAGGTGACGTGCCACTGCCGTTCCAGGCCGATGCCACGCTGGTGGGCGGTGGCCTGCGCGTGGTGCCGTTCCTGCTGACCGGCAGCGACGTGGCCACCACCAGCGCGGTCGCCGATGCGCTGGAAGAAACCTTGCTGGCCAACGGCATGGCGCACGCCGACACCGCGCTGATGGCGCAGAACACCTTCGGTGCCCGCATCGAGCACGCGCGCTATTTCACCGTGAACGACCTGGCCGCGATGATGTCGATGCAGTACGACAACCAGGGCCTGGCCGCACTGTGGCCGCTGATCGAGACCGCGATCATGGCGCCGGGCGAGGACGAGTGGCTCAATGCCGCGCCCGAGCCGCTGCTGCGCTATACGCATGGCGAAGCACGCATGGCGCTGTTCGACCCGGCCGGTTGGTGCGCGCACTACAGCCACAGCAAGAACGACTGCGATCGCCTGAAGGGCATCTACGAGCAGTTCCTGATGCGCCAGCGACAGATGGCCGCGGTGCTGGAAGCACATGGCGTGCCGGTACTGTTCGTGCACTGCGAGGCCGGCCAGGACGCGCGCGAGCTGCTGGCGCGCTGATCGACGGACGTATTTCGCCGGGCCATGTCCGGCGGGATCCACACGAAAAACGCCGGCTTGCGCCGGCGTTTTCCGTTTCCAGCAAGAGCGCCCTTACGGAGCCTTCTGGATGACCGCACAGGCCAGGCGCGCGCCGGCGTT
>NZ_JBHHMJ010000487.1:0-12686 GCF_042136455.1 Stenotrophomonas sp. 3diitr2024 | reverse complement strand
CGTTGGTGCGGGCGACCCTTCAAATGCGGTAGGCGATGGTCTTCATCACCCTGGAGGCCAGCGCCATCACGCCCGGGATCGGGAACGGCAGGCGGCGTGCGCCGGCCTGCTCGGCGTGCTCCGCATGGCGGGCTTCGTCTTCCTTCATCACCTCGATGACCGCACGGCTGCGCAGGTCGCCGGCCGGCAGATCGACCAGGTGCTCGTCCAGATGGGCTTCCACCTGGCGCTCGGTTTCGACCACGAAGCCGAGGTTCCAGCCGTCGCCGCGCAGCCCGGCCAGGGTGCCGATGGTGTAGCTGCCGGCGTACCACAGCGGGTTGAACAGGCTCGGGCGGCTGTCCAGCTCGCCCAGCCGGGTGGCACACCACGCCAGGTGGTCGGTCTCCTCCTGGGCCGCTTCCAGCAGGTGTTCACGCGTGGCAGGGTCGCGGGCCACGGCGGCCTGCCCGAAATACAGGCCCTGTGCGCAGACTTCGCCGACGTGGTTGATCCGCATCAGCCCGGCCGCGTGGCGGCGTTCAGCGTTGTCCATGCCCGGCTCGCTGGTGTCCGCGGCCGGGTAGGGGCGGGCTGCCGGCGGGTTGCCGAACACCGTGTCCAAGGCGCGCTGCGCTTCGGTCAGCAGATGGTCCAGCGGTGTGGTCTGGCGGAGCACGGTCATGGCGGTACGCGGTGGGACGGAAGACCCCTCGATTCTCCCCCGGCTCCGGCCCCCTGCCAACCCGGGACATGGCCGGCTTGCACCGGGGGCTTGACCTGCGTACAATCCCGCCTCTTACGCTTCACCTTTCACAACGCGTGGCAGAGTTCCGGCGAGCCGTTCGCCGCAATGAGCCCGACCTAACATAGAGTTCTTCATGAGCACTTTCACTGCCAAGAACGAGACCGTCCAGCGCGACTGGTACCTCGTCGACGCCGAGGGCAAGACCCTGGGCCGTCTCGCCACCGAGCTGGCCCGCCGTCTGCGTGGCAAGCACAAGCCGGTCTACACCCCGCACGTTGATACCGGCGACTACCTGGTCGTCATCAATGCAGAAAAGATTGCCGTCACCGGCAAGAAGCTGCAGGACAAGATGTATCACCGTTTCACCGGTTACATCGGCAACCTGAAGACCGAGTCCCTGGCCCAGGCGCTGGAGCGCCACCCGGAGCGCGTGATCGAGATCGCCGTCAAGGGCATGCTGCCGAAGGGCCCGCTGGGTCGCCAGATGTACCGCAAGCTCAAGGTCTACGCCGGCACTGAGCATCCGCACGCCGCACAGCAGCCGCAGGTTCTGGATATCTAATCATGGCTATCACTCAAAACTACGGCACTGGCCGCCGCAAGTCCTCCACCGCTCGCGTGTTCCTGCGCAAGGGTTCGGGCAACATCACCGTCAACGGTCGTCCGCTGGACGAGTTCTTTGGTCGTGAGACCGCGCGCATGATCGTGCGCCAGCCGCTCGAGCTGACCAAGAACACCGAAAGCTTTGACATCCTGGTCACCGCCGCTGGCGGCGGCACCACCGGCCAGGCCGGTGCGATCCGTCTGGGCATCGCCCGTGCTCTGGTCGAGTACGACGAAACCCTGAAGTCCGAGCTGCGCAAGGCTGGCTTCATGACCCGTGACGCCCGTGAAGTCGAGCGTAAGAAGGTTGGTCTGCACAAGGCCCGCCGCGCCACCCAGTTCTCCAAGCGCTGATCTACCGCGCCTGGTTGGGCTCCTTCGGGAGCCCGCTGGATGGGAAAGCAAAAGCCCGGCTTCGGCCGGGCTTTTGTCGTTCTGGGGCTGTGCATTTCGAGGTTGCCGGCCAGTGGCCGGCGATGGGGTGGGGTCAGAGCCTTTTCCTTTGGAAAAGGATCCGACCCCGGACCCCTCTCTGGAGGAGAGCCCCCTTGATGTTCAAGGGGGCGCGCCGACAGGCGCAGGGATCAGGTGGAATGCGCGACCAAATTAAAAGCAAAAGGCCAGATCTTTCGATCTGGCCTTTTGCTTTTAATTTGGCTGCCCCGGATGGATTCGAACCACCGAATGCCTGAGTCAGAGTCAGGTGCCTTACCGCTTGGCGACGGGGCAAAACGTGCAACTATTTTCTCACTTTTCACACTGAAAAACAACGTGATTTTCAGTGTGGTGGCTATGGGTGGACTCGAACCACCGACCCCAGCATTATGAGTGCTGTGCTCTAACCGGCTGAGCTACATAGCCTTGGTGAGCCCGCTATTCTGCGGATGTGTATCGGCCCTGTCAACACTTTTGTGCCGTGCTTGTGGGCCGACAGAGGGCATGGGATAGTCCCGACCAGTAGATTTTCTTAGGAGTCCGCATCGTGATCGATCCGGACGGCTATCGACCGAACGTCGGCATCGTGCTGATGCGGCAGGACGGCCAGGTGTTCTGGGCACGACGCGTGCGCCGGGACGGCTGGCAGTTCCCGCAGGGTGGCATGAACACCGACGAGACGCCTGTCGAGGCCATGTATCGTGAACTGCAGGAAGAGACCGGCCTGCTGCCTGAGCACGTGGAAGTGCTCGGGGCGACGCCCGGCTGGCTGCGCTACAAGCTGCCGGCGCGGGCCATCCGCCGCAATGAACGGCAGGTCTGCATCGGGCAGAAGCAGGTCTGGTTCCTGCTGCGCCTGACCGGCGATGAATCGCATGTGCAGCTGGACCATACCGACTCGCCCGAGTTCGACCACTGGCGGTGGGTGGACTTCTGGTACCCGGTGGAGCACGTAGTGATGTTCAAGCGTGGCGTCTATGCGCGCGCGCTGCGACACCTGGCGCCGTTGGCGCGTGGGGTGGCCGGGCAGGGCGTCAGCGCCATGCCCAAGAGTGCCGCCGAGGCCTGGATGCCGGGCCACGCGGCCGGCCACGACAGGCCCCGGAAGCGCACGCCCAAGCGCGGCGGCTACTGGCCGCGCAAGGCCAAGGGGGAGTCCGGGGCGGTTTGAATGGGAGCCCACGCAGGCTGCGGGCCGATCCGTCACAACGCGTCCCCGCCGGCTGTTTCCAGCAGGACCGGGCTGTCCGGCGGGCCGGTCAATCCGACTGTGAACGGTATCGAGAATGGTTCAGGTCTCTGATTGACAACCATTCTCGTTTCCATTGGAATAGGCAACAGGCCGCTTCTGGCCTGCCAGCCCGGTTCCCGCCTGTGTACGTCTGCATCTGCAACGGAGTCACCGACCACCAGATCCGCGAAGCCGCCAACCATGGTGTCAGCACGGTGGCCGAACTGACCATGCGGACCGGTTGCGGTGCCACCTGCGGTTCCTGCCTGGACATGGCCGGCGACCTGCTGGCCAAGGCACGCGCGACGCAGGATCTGCCGCTGCCGGTATTGGGCCTGGCCCAGGTTGCCTGATCGTTTCCTCGCGGCGCGTTGACGCCGCGCTTTCGCGTCCTTCACCTGCAGCCGCGCAGGCCAATGCGCACGATTCGCGTTCCTTCACCACCGCACGCAAGGCGTTACAGTGCCTGCGTTTTCAGCGTGCAGGAGCATCCCCATGAAGGGCGACACCAAGGTCATCGAATTCCTCAACAAGGTCCTCTACAACGAGCTGACCGCGATCAACCAGTACTTCCTGCACGCCAAGATGCTGAAGAACTGGGGCATCAAGGAACTGGCCGAACACGAGTACAAGGAATCGATCGACGAGATGAAGCATGCCGACATGCTCGCCGACCGCATCCTGTTCCTCGAAGGCCTGCCGAACTTCCAGGCGCTGGGCAAGCTGCGCATCGGCGAGAACCCGACTGAAATCCTGCAGTGCGACCTGTCGCTGGAACGCGATGGCGTGGTCACCCTGCGCGAGGCGGTGGCCTATTCCGATTCGGTCGGCGACTATGTCAGCCGCCAGCTGTTCGTGAAGATCCTCGACTCGGAGGAAGAACACATCGACTGGCTGGAAACCCAGCTCGACCTGATCGAGCGTATCGGCGAGCCGAAGTACCTGCTGAGCAAGCTGGAAGAGTGAATCAGCGGGCCTGGCCGGCGCGATGCTGTGCCAGGTAGCCCGTCAGTGCAACGCGCGCCCGGGCGAATTCCGCAACCAGCAGCGCTACCGCCACTGCGGGGCGCTGCAGGCTGCCACTACGGGTCTCGTGCTCGATCCGCTGCGCGATCGCCGACAGCGACAACGCCCCCACGTTCGCGCTTGATGATTTCAGGCTGTGCGCGACGGCCTGCATGCGCGGTTCATCGCTGTTCCGCGCGGCCAGCTGCAACTGCTGCACCATCGCCGGCGCATCTTCAAGAAATACCGTGACGATCTGGGTGGCAGCATCGCCGATCACCGCGTGCAGTTCATCCAGCACATCGCGGTCGAGCACCGGTTGTGGTGCTGGCGCCACCTGCTTTTCCGGATTCGGTAGAGCCGAGCCATGCTCGGCTGATGGCGTGCGACTGCAATTGGCCGTCAGCCGGGCATGGCCCGGCTCTACAGAAGGCCGTGCAGGTGCTGCAGCTTTACCGCCACCCCAGCGCTGCAGCAGCGCATGCAGCGTGGCGCGCGCGATCGGCTTGGACAGGTAATCGTCCATGCCGGCCTGCAGGCAGCGCTCGCGGTCGCCGGCCATCGCATTGGCGGTCATCGCGATGATCGGCAATCGCGCATGCCCGGTTTCCGCTTCTTCGGCGCGCCAGCGGCGCGTGGCGGCGTAGCCGTCCAGCACTGGCATCTGGCAATCCATCAGCACGATGTCCAGCCCGCCTTCGCGGAGGGCGGCCAGGGCCTGTTCGCCATCGGCGGCGTTGCGCACCTCGCACTGGAACACCCGCAGCAGCTGCTCGGCCACCATCCTGTTCACCGTATTGTCCTCCACCACCAGCACGCGCAGATGCAGCGGCGGCAGCGTGGCAGCCGGTTGCTCGTGTTCCGCGCTGGCCAGCAGCGCAGCGGGGCGGGCAGAGGCGACCGGTGCCGCCAGCAGTGCATGCAGGGCGGCGTCGTCGAAGTGGGAGGGCAGCTGGCGCTGGCGGGGGCGTTGCGCAATCGCATCCTCCTGCAGCCACAGTACCTGCAGTGCATCGTCGTCGCCGCGTTCCCCCAGTGCGAGCTGCAGCGTGGCCTCGCCGTTGCGGCGTGCGCGCGCATCGACCAGCAGCCAGGCGGGTGCCGGTTTTCCGGGCCGCGCGGGAGCGCGCAGGCGCTCGACCACGCTGTCCAGTTGCGCCAGCACCTGCACCTGCAGTCCATGGTGGGCAGCGATGCGCTCGATGCGTGCCTGCAGCGATGCATCGGCACTGAACAGCAGCAGCGGTGCCGGCGCGCGCGTCATCGCCGGCAGGTCGCCAGGAACCTTCAGCAGCGGGATCTCGAACCAGAACGTAGCACCCTGGCCGGGCGTGGACTGCACACCAATACGCCCATGCATCAGGTCGATGATGCGCTTGCAGATGGCCAGGCCCAGGCCGGTGCCGCCGTAGATGCGCGTGGTGGATGCGTCGGCCTGGCTGAAAGACTGGAACAGGCGTGCCTGCAGCGCGTCGTCGATGCCGATGCCGGTATCGATGATCTCGAAGCGCAGCTGGTGCTGCGCGGCACCTTCGCCCAGGCGCAGCACGCGCAGCTGCACCTGGCCGCGGGCGGTGAACTTGATCGCATTGGCCAGCAGGTTGCTCAGCACCTGGCGCAGGCGCACCGGGTCGCCGCGCACCGGCAGGCGCACCGATGGATCCAGCTGCAGGCCCAGTGCCAGGCCCTTGGCGTCGGCGGCGCGCTGCATCAGCTGCACCACGCCATCGAGCAGATCGCGCAGGTTGAAGCTGGTGATTTCCAGCTCCAGCGCCTGTGCTTCCAGCCGGGAGTAGTCGAGGATGTCGTCGACGATGCGCAGCAGCTGCTGCGAGCTGGCCGAGGCGGTGGCCAGCATCTGCCGCTGGTCCTCGCTCAGTGGCCCGCGTGCGATCAGCTCCAGCATCGGCAGGATGCCATTGAGCGGGGTGCGGATCTCATGGCTCATCGTGGCCAGGAACTCGCCCTTGGCCAGCACGGCCGCCTCGGCGGCCTGCTTGGCCTGCAGCAGCTGTTGTTCCAGCTGGCCCTGGCGTTCAGTGGTATAGCGTAGCTGGTCCCGTTCAGCGGCCAGCGCTCCGTGCGTGCGCTGCAGCTGCGCCAGCGCACGGTCGCGCGCGCGAAGCCGCAGGCCCAGCACCATCAGCGCGATGGTGGCCGCGGCGAGGGCAACCAGCAGCACGCCCCACAGCGGCACGTCAGAGCACCGCGTTGTGGAAGTCGAAGTTCAGGTCGCTGCCGGCCGACTGCACCATGTTGCCCTGGATGTAGTCGACGCCGCCGACCCACATCGCCGCCGCAGCCTGCGGATCCTCGATCTGCTGGCCGATGATCTGCAGCCCGGCGGCATGGGCCTGATCGATCGCCTTGCGCAGCTCCTCGCGCGTGGCCGGATTGGCGTGGCTGCTGGAAAAGCGCGCAGCCATGCGCACGAACGACAGCGGCAGCTGGTTCAGCAGGGCATCGGCCTCGCCGCTGGGTTCGAACTGGCTCAGGCAGAAGCGCACCCCGGCACTGGCCATGCGCTGGCAGAACTGCTGCAGCGGCACGGTGTGGATCAGTGCGTCCGGCAGGCGCACGTCGATCACCAGTGCACTGCCCGGCAGGTCGCGCTGCTGCAGTGATTCCAGCAGCCAGTCGGCGAAGGCGTCGCGCTGCAGGGTGCGCAGCGACTGCGAGACGAACAGGTTCAGTGGCTGCGTCGCGTGGCGGTACAGGTCCAGCAGCCCCAGCGCGTGGTCCATCACCTGCTGGTCGAGATCGGCGATGCGGCCCGCGGCTTCCGCGGCCGGGATCACCTGCCCGGCCGCCAGCACGGTGCCGTCGGCCTGGCGAAGGCGCAACAGCAACTGGTACTGCGCGGTGTTGCCGCCGGCAACAGCGACGATCGGCTGATAGGCCAGTTCCAGCTGTCCTTCCAGCAGCGCCAGGTGTTCCTGTTCGGTGACTGCCTGGCGGTGCACATGGCCGGCCACCCCGGCGCTGAGCAGGCGCGCCTGCAGGGTGGTGCGCTCGACGGCTTCCAACGCACTGTTGGCATCCTCGAAGCCCGGTGACAGCGGTGCATAGCCAACTACGCCGCGCAGGTGCACGGATTCGTCGTCGCGGATCACGAAGGCACGTGCCGACAGCTGCTCGCGCAGGCTGGCAGCGATGCTTTCAAGGGCGTCCTCGTCGGCGCTGCGGGCCAGCAGCAGGAAGCTGTTGTCGTTCAGGCGTGCCAGCAGGTGCGGATGGCCGGCTTCGGCCAGGCGCTGCCCGGCCTGCACCATCAGCCGTTCAAACGCGGCATAGCCATAGCGTTCGCGCAGGCCCAGCGCGCTGGCCACTTCGATGAAGAACACGCCGCCCTGATCGCGGTGGGCGAGTGCGGTGTTGAGCTGCTGCAGCACGTGGTGGCGCGTCGGCAGGCCGGTTTCCGGATTGCTGGTGGCCGGTGCGCCGGTGGCGCCGGGCAGGGTCGCGGCCTGGGCTCGTGCGCGGCGGATGCGGTTGGCCACCGCTGCGATCAGGTGGCGGGGCCGGATCGGTTTGCTCAGGTAGTCGTCCGCGCCGCTGTCGAGGACTTCGAACTGGCGCTCCGGATCCGGATCACCGCTGAGGAACACGATCGGAAGCAGCTGCAGGCCGGGCTGCTGGCGGATCAGCGCGGTCAGGCGCATGCCGTCCAGGCCGGGAAGGTGAAGATCCATCAGGATCAGGTCGGGGCGATGCTCCTTGATGGCCTGCAGCGCGGCATCGGCATCGTTGTGGACGATCGCCTGCATGCCGGCGCCGTGCAGCACGCTCTGCGCGAACAGGGCCTGCGCCCGATCGTCTTCAACGATCAGCACGCGGTAGGGCGAGTCCGATGGCGACGGGGCCAGATCGTTGTTGCCGGCGTCGGCCAGTGCGATCGGGCCGGGCAGCGGCGGCGGCGCGCTGTTGGCCGGCGTGGACGCATCGGCCGCGACAGGGGATGGGGTCGCCGCCATCGGTGGGTCCACGGCCGGAGGTGCCGTCTCGGGGGCCCAGCGTTGCCAATGGTCGGCCGGAGGGGTTTCAGCGCGTCCCGGGCGGGCGCCCGCGGGGGATTCGTTTGCGGCCATCGGTGCTCCTGGTGTTCGCGTCCATTATGCGACAAGCCCGGCGCTCAGCCGGTACCGCTGTGCCCTGGCGGTGCTGCCGATGCACCGCGCGCCAGCCAGCGCACGCCCTTCCACAGGGCGCGCCAGACCAGCCACACCAGCAGCGCACCGGCCAGGCTGCAGGCCAGCACCACGATCAACGCGATCCACGGGTGTGCCAGGGCGAGGGCCAGGCCACCGATCACGACGGTGTCTTCGGCCGCAGAGGCGACCCAGTTGCTGGCCGGTTCCGGCGAGGTGTTGAGCAGGGCGCGGGTACCGGCCTTCAGGCCATGGCTGGCCAGGGCGACGCCGGCGCCGGCGGCGAGCGCACCGGTGCCCAGCTGGCCATCCGGCGACAGCGTGGCCGCCGCAAGGAATGCGCCGGCCGGTACGCGCGCGAGCGTCTGCACCAGGTCCCACACCGAATCCACGCCAGGGATCTTGTCGGCGAAGAATTCGGCCACCGCCAGCGCCGCCGAGGTGCCCAGCACCCACCAGGATTCGGTGGCCTGCAGGGCGGGGGGGAGGTCGACCCAGCCAAGCAGCCCGGCCAGGCCGACACCGAACACGGTGAGGTAGACGCGGATACCGGCCAGCCAGGCCAGCAGGATGCCGATCACGAACAGGTGGGCTTCGGTCATGGCGGTGCTCCGGCGACGGAACTGTGCAGGGGGCCACACTATCGACGATGGCGTGCCTGAACGCCACAGACCGTAGCCGGCCACTGCGCAGGAAACCCACCCGTCCTGTCATACACTAGCCCGTCGTTTGCCACAGGGGCCGTACCGGTGTCGCCCTTGCGATACCCCGGAAACCACCCATGACCAACCGTCCTCCCATGCGCGTGCAGGTCCGCCTGCCCGGCGCGCCGCAACCGCCTGCCGACCGTCGCCGCCTGCTGGTGATCGGCGGTATCTGGCTGCTCAGCCTGGTGCTGGCGGTGCTTGGCGGCTGCTGGATGTCCACCCCGCGCGATGCCCAGGGCCAGCGCCTGCAGGCCGCCGAGAAGCGTGCCGAGGCGCTGCAGGCGCAGCTGACCGAGCTGCGCCAGAAGCAGGCCACGCTGGAAGCCTCCGACCGCATCAGCCGTGCCGCCAATACCGAGGTGCAGTCCTCGTTGGCCGAGCGCGATGAGGAAATCGCCGGGCTGCGCGCCGATGTTGCCTTCTATGAGCGGCTGGTCGGCTCGACCAGCCAGCGCAAGGGCCTGAACACCCATTCGATCGAGTTCAGCCCGGAAGCGGCCGGCACCTGGCAGTACACCGCCGTGCTGACCCAGAACCTCAACCGCGGGGCCATCAGCCAGGGGCAGATGCGCTTCACCGTGGAAGGCGTGAAGAACGGCAAGCTGGCCACGATCAGCTGGGATGATCTGCACCAGCGCAGCAAGGTGCCGGGACAGGACTACTCGTTCCGGTACTTCCAGCAGCTCACCGGCAGCGTGATGCTGCCGGCTGACTTCACCCCGCAACGCGTGCGGGTGACATTGGGGAGTGGTACGGGGGGTACCACCCAGGTATTCGACTGGAAACAGGCCGGTGCGCCGGCCAGCAAAGGGGAGTAGGCAGATGTTCGGAAGCAGCAAATCCAACCGTGAAGGCCAGCTGGTGGTGGATGCCCTGATCGGCAACCAGGTGGTGATCCGCGGGGATGTGGAATTCAGTGGTGGCCTGTATGTGGAAGGCCGCATCCACGGCAAGGTGATCGCCGCCGAAGGCGCCAGTGGTGCGACCCTGACGGTTGCCGAGCACGGCGTGATCGAAGGTGAGATCCGGGCCCAGGTGGTGGTCATCAGCGGCCGCCTGGACGGCGATGTACACGCCACCGAGAAGGTCGAGTTGACCCCGAGCGCACGGGTCAATGGCAACGTCCATTACCAGGTGGTGGAGATGAACGCGGGCGCGCAGCTGAACGGCCGCCTGATCCATGCCAGCGCCCCGATGGCAGCCTTGCCGGCGCCGGAAGGCGAAGACGCCCATGATGGCAAGGGCGATACCGCCGCGCGTCGCAAGCTGGCCGAGGCGATGGCTTGAAAGCCGTCGTCGGCACCCCCATGCTGGCAGCATGAGCACGCTAGTCTCCCTGCCCGGCGCCACCCCGGTTGCCGCGCCCGATTACCAATCGCTGGAGCGCCCGCTGAACTTCACTGAGTCGGCGGCCGCCAAGGTCAAATCCCTGATCCAGGAAGAGGGCAACCCCGACCTGGCCCTGCGTGTGTACATCGAGGGAGGCGGCTGTTCGGGCTTCCAGTACGGGTTCGAGTTCGACGAGAACCGTGCCGAGGATGACCTGGCGGTACAGACCAGCGGGGTGACCCTGCTGGTCGACCCGCTGAGCCTGCAGTACCTGATGGGCGCGGAGGTGGATTACACCGAGAGCCTGACGGGTGCCCAGTTCGTGATCCGCAACCCGAACGCAAAGACCACCTGCGGCTGCGGCAGCAGTTTCAGCATGTAAGCAGGGCGCGGGGCCTGTGTCCCGCGCGACAAGGTGTGTGGAGCAAGCTCCACACCCACAGGCGGTTTCCGCAAAGCCTGCGGCTTGCCACCTGCATCGATTGGCGGCACGCTTGGCGGATGCCCAATACTCCTTCGCCGCTTTCCGGTTTTGCCTTCGTTGGCGAACCGTTGGAGCGCGCCGATGCCCTGCGCGAAGATGCCGATGCACTGGCGCGCCTGTGGCCGGGCGCGCGCATCCTCGTCCTCGATCACGATGGCAGCGCCTTCACCGGCGATGACGACCAGCCGCTGGCGCTGACCGGCGCCGACGTCGGCGGTGGCCCGGGCGCCGCAGTTTTCCTGGGGCTGCGCGGTGATCAGGCATGGTTCTCGGTCGAAGCCACCAATGTCACCGTGAGCGCGCCACGCCGACTGGATCTGCGCCAGGCTGCGTTGTTGTGGCCGATGGCCGATGCCACCGCTTTCAGCTATGCCCGTGGCATGTCCTACTGGCACTCGCGCACCCGCTTCTGCGGCGTATGCGGCGGCGCGGTGGCGTTTGCCCGTGGCGGCTTCGTCGGCCGTTGCGCGCAGTGTTCCACCGAACACTATCCGCGCGTCGATCCGGCGGTGATCGTCGCCGTGGAAAACCAGGGCCGGCTGCTGCTGGGCCGACAGTCGAACTGGGCCCCGCGCCGTTACTCGGTGCTGGCCGGCTTCGTCGAACCTGGCGAGACCTTCGAGCAGACCGTGGTGCGCGAAGTCCATGAGGAGAGCAAGGTGCGGGTGACCGCCTGCCAGTACCTCGGTTCGCAGCCGTGGCCGTTCCCCGGCGCGCTGATGGTCGGCTTCCGTGCACAGGCGCAAGACGACCTGCCGACCGTGGATGGCGAGCTGGAAGACGCGCGCTGGTTCAGTGCCGACGAGGTCGGCGCCGCGTTGGCGCGCGATGTGGAGGACGACGGCCAGGGCATCCGCCTGTCGCCACCGATCTCGATTTCGCGGAGCCTGATCGAACACTGGTACCGCCAGCAGCGAGGCTGAGCCGGCGTTTCGGCCGGGCCGATCGTGGCAGCTGTATTGCCGCCACCTGAACACGGCCCGGGTTACAGTCCGGTTCACCCGCGAGGGCACCGCTGCGACAGGTAAGGTAGCGGCGCCGAGCGTTCTGTTTCGTAGGGAGACCTGCCATGTTCACCACTCTGGCCGCCGTGCTGGTGGCGCTGGCCCTGGGCCACGTTGCCCCGGCCGCTGCCGCCTCGATGCGCCGTTTCGACGGCTTCCGGCGCTGGCTGGGCTGGCTGGACGCGCGTGGTGGCAAGGCCTGGCAGGGACCGGCTGGAGTGGCGCTGGCGCTGCTGCCGCCGTTGCTGCTGATGGGGCTGCTGGCGTGGCTGCTGCGCGGAGTGCTGTTCGGCCTGCCGTCGCTGCTGCTGGGTGTGGCCGTGCTGGCCTGGTGCTGGGGGCCGCGTGACCTGGATCGGGATATCGAAGCGATCATTGATGCGGACGACGCCGCGACGCGGCAGGCAGCCGTGCGCAACCTGCAGGCCGCCGGTGGCAGCCTGCGCGAAGACGTGCCGTCGCTGGTCGAGGCGACCGTGCTCAATGCGCTGCGTCGCTGGTTCGCGGTGCTGTTCTGGTTCCTGCTGCTGGGCCCGGCCGGTGCGCTGGGCTACCGCTTGCTGGCGTTGATGGCGGAAAGCCCGATGCGTGCACGCGTGCCGGTGGAGCCGCTGGCGCTGGCGCAGCGCCTGCTGGGCTGGATCGAGTGGCCGGTAGCGCAACTGATGGCGTTCTCGATGGCGCTGGTCGGCAACTTCGATACGGCGTGGAAGGCCTGGCGCCAGGCCCATGGCGAACGCCTGGCCGGCTCCATCGGGTTCCTGGGCGCGGTGGCGCGGGCCAGCGTCAACGCCGAGCTGCGCGAGGACGCGCACGATTACACCGAGGCGGGGCTGTTGCCGGTGTGGCAGCGGCTGCCGGACCTGCGTGATGCGATGAGCCTGGTGTGGCGGATGCTGCTGCTGTGGCTGGCGATCCTCGCGTTGCTGGTGATTGCAGGCTGGGTGACGTAGTTGTTGTGCAGGGCTTGCAGCCCTGCACCTGCAGAGGCCAACGCCAAAGCCAAAGCGGCT
>NZ_JBHHMJ010000457.1:0-21694 GCF_042136455.1 Stenotrophomonas sp. 3diitr2024 | reverse complement strand
GCCGGCCGCTGGCCGGCAACCTCATTGAACCCGATATCCAGAGCAGCCGGCCAGCGGCCGGCTCTACCAGAGGGGATGGTTACCGCAATGGGCGATCCTCGCCGCCATCTCCGCTCTCCACCGGCGCCGGGCCGGCATTGCTGCGGCGCTGTTCCTCGTACGTGCGGAACGCCTGGTGGATGTGCTTGCGCAGCTCGTCGTCGTTCCACGGCTTGGTCAGGAAGCGATAGATCGCGCCGCGGTTGATCGCATCGGTCACCGTGTTCAGATCGGTGTAGCCCGACAGCACCAGGCGGATCGTATCCGGGTACAGCATCTTCACCCGGCCGAGGAACTCGGTGCCGCTCATGTCGCTCATTCGCTGGTCGGACAGGATCACCTGCACGTCGTTGATCGCCAGCAGGTCGAACGCATCGCGCACGTTGCCGGCGGCCAGGATGCGGTAGCCGTCGCGGCGGAACAGGCGCACCAGTGAGCGCAGCACGTTTTCCTCATCATCCAGCAGCAGCAGCGTCCGGTCCGGACGTGTCTCAGCGAAGGCTTCCGGGCGCAGGTAGCGGCGGCGCAGGGTCATGCCGGCGGCATCGGCCGACATCGGTTCGCCGAACAGGTAGCCCTGGAACACGTCGCAGTCGTTGCGGCGCAGGAAGCCCAGCTGCGCCTGCGATTCCACGCCGTTGGCAATCACGGTCATGCCCAGCTGGTGGCCCATGGCGATGATCGCGCGGGCGATGGCCGCTTCACGATTGCCGGCCGGCGCGCTCTTGATGAAACTGCGGTCGATCTTCAGCTTGTCCACCGGGTAGCGCACCAGCGCGCTGAGGCTGGAGTCGCCGGTACCGAAGTTGTCCAGGCTCAGGCTGATGCCTTCGTTGCGCAGGTTGGCCAGCGTTTCGTGGACGAAATTGACGTTGTTGGTCAGCGCACTCTCGTTGATCTCCAGCGTCAGCATGTGCGCCGGTACGCCCGCCGCCTGCAGCAGTGACATCACTTCGGCGAAGAAGTTCGGCCGCAGCAGCTGCAGGGTGGACACGTTCACTGCGATGGTGAAGTCATCGAAGCCCTGGTCGCGCCACAGCCGCGCCTGCTTCAAGGCGCCTTCCAGCACCCAGGTGCCGATCTGCACGATGATCCCCAGGCGTTCGGCGGTGCGCATGAAGCGCTCCGGCACCAGCATGCCCAGGGTCGGCGACTGCCAACGCAGCAGCGCTTCCATGCCCACCACGTGGCCGTCGCGCGCGCTTACCAGTGGCTGGTAGCGCAGCTTCAGCTCGCCATTGGGAATGGCATCGACGATCTGGCGCGCGATGATGCTCTCGCTGTGCGCGCTTGGCGGGGTGTCCACCGCATGGATGCGCACGGCATTGCCGCCTTCGCGGGCGGCCTGGTACAGCGCATCCTCGGCATGGTCGAGCAGGCGCGAGGTGCTGCTGGCATGTTCCGGGCACAGGCTCACGCCCAGCTTGCCGGTCATGAACAACGTGTACGGCAGCACCGACAGCGGCAGCTCCATCTGTTGGCGGATCTCCTCGGCGAAATCCTCCGGCAACGGCAGATCGGCGGTGCGCGGCACCGCGATCAGGAACTCGTCGCTGCCATGTCGCCACAACTTGCCGCGCCCGCGCAGGTAGGACTGCAGGCGCTGTGCCACCAGCACCAGCGCCTGGTCGCCCACTTCGGCACTCATGTTTTCATTGACCGATGCGAAATGGTCGATGTCCACGTGCATCAGCATCAGTGCGATGCCGCCTGAGGCTGCCTCGGCAACCATTGCCTGCAGCTCGGGGTTGCCGGCGCCAAGGCGGTCGGGAGCGTCATCGATGCTGACCGGGGGCAGGTTGGGATTCCACATGGTTCAGTATTCCGGTGAATCGACGGCAGCCCTGCTGGCCGCCTGGTAGGGGAGGTGGACATCGACCAGGGTGCCTTCGCCATGCGCGGATTCAATCCGCACGTGGCCACCGACGCTCTGTGCGCGCTCGCGCATCACGATGAGGCCCAGGCCGCGCGGGCCGTCCGGATCGAAGCCTTCGCCGTCATCGCGGATCTGCAGGTGCAGGCCGCGCTGGCCGACATCGCGCAGCTGCAGCAGGACCTGGCTGGCGCGCGCATGGCGCAGCGCATTGGTCAGGCTTTCCTGTGCGATGCGGAAGCAGGCCTGTTCGATGCTGTTGTCGGGGCGATGCGGCAACGGCTCGATCTCGGCCAGCAGCTCCACCGGCGAGGAGCGGAACAGAACCCGCGCCTGCCAGCTGAGCGCTGCCTCCAGGCCCAGTGCATCCAGCTGCGGGGGGCGCAGCAGGGTGGAGATGTCTCGCAGTTTGGCCACGGTGGTGTCGGCCAGGCTGACGATCTGCGCCAGATCCTGCCCACGCCGCTGCGGATCGTCCTCTTCCAGCGCGGCGTGCGCCGACAGCTTGATCGCGGTAATGGCCTGGCCGATGTCATCGTGCAGGTCGCGCGAAATCGCACGACGCTCGTCCTCCTGCAGCGAGAACAGCCGCCCGGCCATCGCCTGCAGTTCGCGGTTGCTGGTTTCCAGCGCGCTGCGGATGCGCTCGGAATCACTGAGGTCGCGCACGATCAGCAGCTTGCAGTCGCGGCCACCGTAGCGCACGTCGCCCACCGCCAGGCCGGCATGGAAGCTGCGGCCGTCGCCGCGCTGCATGGCCACCACGCTGCTGTGGCCCGGTCCCAGGTGCGGCTGGCCGGCACGCAGCTGGCTGCGCACCCGCGGCAGGTCTGCGGCAGCGACCAGCGCCGACAAGGGCTCGCCCAGCAGGGTATGGCTGCCGTAGCCGAACAGGCCGGCGGCCCAGGCGTTGGCGTACAACACATGTTCGTCGGAGAGGATCACCACGCCGTCGGGCAGTACCCGCACCAGCTCGCGGAACTGCTCCTCGCGCTCGCGCAGCAGTCGCCGCGACTGCTCGCGTTCGGTCACGTCCTGCAGGGTGCCCAGCACGCGGTTGCGGCCAGCCTCATCGAGACCGCTGGCGGCGCGCAGGTGCACCATCAGCGCGCGCCCGTCCATCGACAGCAGCGGCAGCAGCACGTCCACCTGTACCGGCTCGCCGGAGCACAGCTCGGCCAGCAGCTGCTCGGTCTGGGTGGCGGTGGCCGGGTCGGCCGGCACCAGCAGTTCGTCGAAGCGGTGCCAGCGGCGGGCTTCGGGCGGGCGGCGGCCGAGCAGGCGATAGACCTGGTTGGAATAGCGGCCCAGCCCGGTGGACGGGTCCAGCTCCCAGGCGCCGATGCGGGCCAGTTCGTGGGCTTCTTCCACCCGTGCCAGCGCCTGGTCGCGGCGCAGCTGGGCCAGGTCCTCGGCAGTGCGATCGATGGCGATCAGCAGGCGCGCATTGTGACCGTCGTAACTGATCGCGTTGGAGCGCAGTTCCATCTGCCGCAGCGCGCCATCGCGCAGCTGCAGCTGCGCGCGCAGGATGCACAGCTCGTCGGGCGCCTCGCGGATCGCCTCCAGCTTGGCCTGCAGCGCCTGGCCCTGGCCAGGTGGCCACAAGGCGTCGATGGTCTGTTCCAGCAGCTCATCGCGCTCCCAGCCGAAAGCGGTGCAGGCGGCTGGGTTGGCATCGAGGATCGCCAATGTGTCCAGGTCATAGACGAGGATCGGGCCGGGGTTGCCCTCGAACATCTGCCGCAGGCGCAGCTCCGAGGCCTGCTGGCGGGCGTGGGTATGCAGCACATGCTCGGCCAGCGGGCGCAGCAGCAGGTACAGCAGGCCCGCGCTGGCCAGGGCGAAGAACGAGCCCTTCAGGCCTTGCCACAGGGCCGCCTGCTGCGGATCGGGCACCAGCGCCTGCACCACGCTGTCGGTGGAGATCATCCAGGCCAGCGCCATCACCAGGTAGCTCAACACCACCCGCCGCCGGTCACGGCTCAGTGCCTGCGCCATCCGCGGGTCGGGAACTGTGGCGTTGCCGGTCGGTTCTGCGGGCATGGACGGGGTGGGTGAAAGGGGCGCCGGTCATCTTACCCCGCAGCGTGCCGTCACCACTCAATTATCCGCCGCAGGCGCCGTTAACCACTGCGTGCCCCGCTGACGGGCGAGTCATCCGGAGCAAGATCGCGTGGACCAAGGGATCATCGCCAGCCTGCTGCAGCACCCGCTTGCGTCGGCGCTGGTCATCGTCGACCGTACCGGGCGCCCGCTGGCGGCCAATCCGGCCGCGCGCGAGCATGGCCTGCCGGCCACCGTGGCCGCCTATGCGCCAATGCTGGAAGATCTACGCCTGATGGCCGCTGATGGCGGCATCGTGCCCTGCACGCTGCCAGGCGGCCCGCGCGGCCACTACGACGGCCACCTGCGCGCCGTGCATGACGGTGCCGGCAACCTGCTGGCGTTCACCCTGAGCATTCCCGAGCCGGTGCCGGTCGATGGGGGTGGGCGCTGGGAACTGGCACTGGACAGCGCCGGCCATAGCCTGTGGGACTGGGACATCCCCAGTGACCGGGTGGCGCGCACGCCGGCGCTGGGCGACGAGACGGCCACCGAACTGCTGTCGCGCGTGCACAGCGAGGACATCGACCAGGTGCGTGCCGCGCTCGACGAGCACCTGCGCGGGCGCAGCGAGCAGTACAGCGCACAGTTCCGCTTCCGCCAGGCCGATGGCCAGTGGCGTTGGGTGCTGGATCGCGGCCGCGTGGTCGCGCGCACCGCCGATGGCCAGCCGCTGCGCATGGTCGGCACGCATACCGATATCGAGCAGCAGAAGCAGCTCGAATCGCTGCTGCAGGAACAGCAGCTGCACCTGAGCGAGGCCCAGCGCATCGCCAGCATGGGCAGCTGGTCGTTCGACCCCAACAGCGGGCACTTCTGGTGGTCGCCGGAACTGCGCTCGCTGCTGGCGCTGGAGCACGGCGCCGTGCCCGGCCAGCGGCGCTGGCTGAAGCAGCTGCATCCGCGCTCGCGTGGCGCGTTGCGTGCGGCATGGCGGCGGCTGTGGCGCGATGGTCGTGCCGCCAATCTCGAGCTGGAGCTGACCCGTGGCCATGAGCCATCACAGCACCTGCGGCTGTGGATGCAGCCGCTGCTGGACATGGACGGGCAGCCCAAGCGCCTGCTCGGCCAGGTGCAGAACATCACCGAACAGCACCAGACCGACGCGTTGATTCGCTGGCGCACCGAACTGCTGAACCGGGTTTCCGCGCTGGGCCGCATCGGCGGCTGCGAGATCGAGGTGCAGACCCGGAGCATGCAATGGACCGAGGAATGCTATCGCATCCACGGCCTGCGCAAGGAGCCGATCACCCTCGATCAGGCGATGGCGCTGTATACCGAAGACTCGCGCGATGCGTTCGAGGCGGCGCTGGCCCGCATCGCCAACGGCGGCCTGCCCGAGCAGCTGGACCTGTGCTTCTACCGCCAGTCCGGCCTGCGTGTCTGGGTGCAGGTGCTGATCGAGCTGGATCGTCGTGACGGACTGCCGCCGCGCTTCGTGGTGCTGTTCCGTGACATCACCCGCGAGCGCGAGGCCAACGAGCGCATTGAGCTGCTGGCCCACTACGACCTGCTGACCGGCCTGCCCAATCGCGTGCTGCTCGGCGAACAGACCGCCGAGGCCATCGAGGAGGCGCGTGATCGCGGCACCTCATTGGCGATGCTGTTCATCGACCTGGACGGCTTCAAGACCATCAACGACAGCTTCGGCCACGCCACGGGTGATGCGCTGCTGAAGGCTGCCGCGACCCGCCTGCACCAGAACCTGCGCAACAATGATCTGTTTGGCCGTTTCAGCGGCGACGAGTTCATCGTCGTACTGCGCGACCTGGCTGAGCCCGAGGATGCGGGACATGTCGCCCGCAAGCTGATCGCCTCGCTGGCCGAGCCGCTGCGCCGTGGCGAGACCACGCTGAAGGTCGGTGCCAGTGTCGGCATCGCGATGCTGGGCGATGCGCAGACCGATTTCGATTCACTGCTGCGCGCTGCCGACGCCGCGATGTACGCGGCCAAGGAAGCCGGACGCAACACCTACCAGTATTACAGCCAGGACGCACTGGCCCGCATCCAGCGCAGGCTGGAGCTTGAGCACGCGCTGCACGGTGCGATCGAGCGCGAGGAGTTCAGCCTGGCCTATCAGCCGCTGCTGCATGCCCACCAGGGCGAGCCGCCGGCAATCGAAGCACTGCTGCGCTGGCATCGCCCCGGCATCGGCTATTGCAGCCCGGCCGAGTTCATTCCCATCGCCGAGAAATGCGGCGAGATCGTGCGCATCGGCGACTGGGTTCTGAACGAAGCCTGCCGCCAGGCAACCGCCTGGGACCGGGCAGGACTGCATTTCGACCGCATCGCGGTCAACGTGTCGGCGGTGCAGCTGCGCGACCGTGGCTTCGCCGAACGTGTGATCGAGATCTGCCATGCCCACGGCTGGCCGCCGCAGCGGCTGGAGCTGGAGCTGACCGAATCGGCGCTGATCCGTGACACCGACATCCTGCGCCACTGCTTCGACGTGCTCGAACGGCACGGCGTGCCGCTGGCGGTGGACGACTTCGGTACCGGCTTCTCCAACCTCAATTATCTCAATCGCTTCCCGGTCGGGCGGCTGAAGATCGACCGTAGTTTCGTGCAGGGAATGCTGCACGATTCGGGCACGGCCGAAGTGACCCAGGCCATCGTGCACCTGGGCCACGCGCTGGGCATGAAGGTGGTGGCCGAGGGCGTGGAGACGCACCAGGAAGAAGACATGCTGCGCCGCCAGGGCTGCGACGAGATCCAGGGTTACCTGTACTCGCGCCCGCTCAGCCCGCGCGACCTGGCGCAGTGGCTGCGTCAGCAGCGTCCGTTACCGATGCGCACCGACGCCAGCAGCGAAGCAGTGCTGGTGCGCTGACAGCCATACTTTGGTGGGTGCCGACCTTGGTCGGCACGGATGCATGTACCTTGCGATCATCCACGCATGGCGTGGTTCTACTTGCAGCACCTGCAGTGGCGAGTGCCGGAGCCTGCCACGGTGGGTGCCGACCGTTGGTCGGCGCCGATGCCAGAGATCGCGACCAGCAATGAACGGCGCGGGTTTACCTGTCTTCAGCATCAGACCGCAAGGACCGTCTTGCTGCTGTCTGCTTGGCGAGTGACTTCAATTCAGCGAGACGATCCCGCTTGACCAGGTGCGCTGCCTGCCAGCCACCTTCAACAACCGAGGGTGAGAAGCTGTAGATCTCGTTGGGAGCCAGGTGGCCCAGTAAATCGAGTGCGCGTGCGTACAAGGGCTGCTCGTCATCGTCGGTTGCATCGAGATAGGGCCCATCCAGGTGGTGCAGCAGGAACTCCAGTTTCCAGTTGCGTTCAGTCGCGCCGGCAGTGGCTGCTACATCCGAGTCCGCCGAAACCTGTCCGCTGTGCGGATCGATGCTGATATGCATGGAGGTGTTCTCTCCACACAAGAGCATCTGGCCGAAAGGTGTCACCGCATAGGCATGGAACCGATCAGCACCTTCCATCGGAGTGCCCTGCAGGAAGGCTGCGACAACCCCTGAGTACAGATGCGGATCGACCAAGATGAGCCTGTCGTCGCGATAGCGTGCGAACCCGTCGCGTCGCCACAGCGCCAGCAGCAGGTCGGGCAGCACGCCCTTCCATGCGGCAAGAGTCGCCTCGGAGAGCGCCTCGCCCCGGGAGCTCGCACTGAAGCTCTCCATGAACGCCCTGGTTTCAAAGCTTGATTCCTGCGCTTCGATGCCTGGTTCCACCAACGCATTCCTCCCGGCGTCGAACGGCAGATAATCCAGGAATGTCAGCATTCGCTCGGCCTGTGTGGCTTCCTTGTTCGCCTCCTGAGTTGAGATGATGGCCGCTGTGTTTCCAGAGACGAGCAACAATGTTCCCGCCGAAAGGCTTTGCCAGGGCTCGTTCAGCACCAGATAGCGCTCGGGTGCCTCGTCTACATCCGCGTCCAGGATGATGACCTGTGGACCATCCCGCAGGCATCCGGCGGAGATCTCGACAGTTGCATCGATCGTACCTGCATCAGGATCGGCCACATCCACAGGTGCAGAGTAGGGCTGTTGAAATTCGCCGAAGAACTGGAGCGCTTGGTGAAGGGCGAGCAGGGAGTCGGGATCTACGGCAAGCGGTTCTGAAGCAACCGGGAGCTGCAAAGCGAGTGAAAGGCAGAGGGCGGCGCTGGTCATCGGGCTGATCTGAACCGGAATCGGCCCTTTACGATGAAGCGCCGAGCGCTCACGGTCCATGCAAACAATCCGAAATGCAGGCATCGCAGGGCACTATCAAAGCATGGCGTGGATCTACCTGGGAAACTCCGCCTTCAACTGCATGCGCAGCGCCTCGACAATGGCCGCATAGCGCCGCTTCTGCACCAGATAGCTGGCCAGGAACAGTGGCAGCACCAGCAGCATGGGCGCCACCATCGGGCGCATCGCCACCAGCGGCAACAGCAGCAGCGACAGGATGGCCACGAACCAGCTGCACAGTCCGATCACCCGCACCTCGTGCCGTCGCGCGTTGAGTACGATGCGACCGCGCATCACCGGGAAGTAGCGCAGGCCGAAGCTCGGCGCAAAGCTCTCACGGAACGCCATGCTGCCATCGGGCAGCGCATGGAAGGCCAGTTGCAGCCACTTGTCCTGCGGCAGGTCACGTTCCAGGCTGCCCAGCGAGAGGCGGGCCTGCATGGCGGGCGACGCTGCGATGCGTTCGTTGAACAGGGCGATGCCCCAGCTGAAATAGCCGGTCACCCAGGCCATCAGAAGGACGGTCTCGATCAGGAGCACTGCGATCAGGGCGATGGCCATCGGTCTTCCATGAACGGGACTTGGGCATCATGCCATGCGGGACGGTCCATCCACGCATGGCGTGGATCTACTTCAGGGCTTCGCCATCCAGCCCGAGATCCCAGGCCAGGCCCAGCAGCGCCTCGTCCGCCCGCGACGGGGCAGGGCGCGCGTCCGCCAGCTGCTGCAGCTCGCGGATCTCCTCGCGTGCCACATCCTCCAGCTGTTGCAGCTGCTCACGCACGCTCGCGTTGCGCGGGCGCTCGGTGTCGGTGAGGGCGGGCAGGGCGCGGATCAGGGTCATGGTGCGCGTACAGGATGCATCCAATGGCGGGTTACAGGCAAAAGCCCCGGACGAACCGGGGCCTTGCGGGCTGCCAGCGAGGGCAGCGGACATCAGGATCAGAACAGCTCTACCGTGCCGGCACCCATGCTCTGCTGGGCAACCGGCTTGTGCGGCGGGCGTTCCCATTCGCTGCGCAGTTCGCGCAGGCGGTTGCCGGTGCGCTGCAGGGCCGTGGCGATCTCTTCGTCGAACACGCCGCCATTGCGGTGCAGCAGTTCCTGCAGGGCCACCGCTTCACGGTTGATCGCGGTCAGGCGGTCCAGGTGGGTGTGCACGCCGCCCAGCGCCTGGGTGGCGATGTCTTCGAACTGCAGGGCGCGCACGGCTTCGGCCACGCTGCCATCGATCGCACGTGCGCACTCGGAGACTTCGCGCATGCCGTCGCCGAGCGAGGCATTGATCTGCGCGACATTGTCGAGCATTGCCGCCGCTTCCTGGCGTGCTTCGCGGGAGCGGTCCATGTCACGCGAGGCCATGTGCGAGACCGTCTCGCGCACCTTGGCGATGGCGTCCTTGGAGCTGTGCGCCAGCTTGCGGATCTGCTCGTTGAAGGTGGTCGAGCGCTCGGACAGGTTGCGCACTTCGTCGGCGACCACCGCGAAGCCTCGGCCGGCTTCACCGGCACGCGCGGCTTCGATGGCGGCGTTCAGCGCCAGCAGGTTGGTCTGGTCGGCGATCGACTTGACGTCTTCCAGCAGCGCGAAGATGCCATCCAGGTGCTGTGCCATCTGGTCGATGTGCTGCACGGTGGTGCTGCTCTGGCCGCTCACCTGTTCCAGCGCTTCCACCAGCTGTTCCATGCGGTGGCTGGCGTGCTGGGCGAAACGGGCAACGTCGAGGCCGGCATTGCCTTCATCGCCGGCGCGGTCGACGATGCGCGACAGCGCCTGGCTCTGCTGGCGCGACTTGCGGTTCATCGCATCGAAGCTGCCGCCCAGGCTGGAGACCGCCTGGCGGATCAGGTCGCGGGCGCGTTCCACTTCACCACGCGAACCGTCGATTTCGTTGCCGACGAAGTTGCGCAGTTCGGTCAGCAGCTGGTCCTGCTCACGCAGGACACGGGCATGTTCCGGGGAACGATGCGCCTGGGCGCGGGTGGTCCACCACGCAAAGCCGAGCCAGCTCAGCGTCATCGTGGTCAGGATCGCCCAGCGCAGGGCGGCCGGCCATTCGAAACCGATGGCGAAGGGGAGCAGCAGGGTCAGAGCCAGGGGGGCGGCCAGACGGATGAAAATGCGTGAGTACATGGACGTTCTCGGGAGGTGCACGGAGGATGTATCGGCCGTACCCCCTTTCTCTTTAACGTCGATGTGCTTGGAAGTGCATTCTGAATGCGCCGGTTTTCCGGCGCTTGGCGGCTTCGGGGTCTGAGCCCTTTCCGTGCCGGAAAGGGATCCGACCCCTGGGTAGGCAGCGGCGGGGTCGGATCCCTTTTCATGGAAAAGGGCTCTGACCCCACACCCTTACGCCAGCTGCCGGTCCACGGCCTCGATCATCGCCTTGCGGCCGAACAGGAAGTCCCAGTAGCTGCCGCCCAGCTGGCGCCACAGCACTGCCGAGCGCACCGCGGCCAACAGCAGGGCACGGATCTCGGCCACCACGCCGGCCTGGCCCAGGTAGTGCGGGTTGCCCTGCACCATCACCCGCGGCTTGAGGTGGCTGATGGTGTCCGCGTACAGGCTTCCCAGGCTGGCCAGCACATCCGGGTGGCCGCTGTCGCCCAGTTCGGTGGCCTGGCGCTGGGCACGCTCGATGCCCGAAGCAACCTTGTTCACGGTGGCGCCATCCTGAACAAAGCGGCGCTCCAGCTGCAGCACCGACAGCGCCAGTTTCGGCAGGATCGGATCCTGGCCCTGGTTGCGGAAATAGTTGTGCAGCAGGCGCAGCCCGGCCTTCAGTGCATGGCGGTCACCGAACACCGCCTGCGGCGAGGACGCATCGACACGGAACACGCTGTCCACGGCGGTGCGCACGGCGGCGGCGTCGGAATGGCCGGTATCGGCGATGCGGCGTACCTGCTGCAGGGCCTGGGCAATGCCGGCCAAGGCCAGGACGCGGTCGTCGACAGTGAAACTCATGCAGCGATTACCTCAAAAGGGGAGGGGGTGGTGCGCAGGCGCTGTTCCAGCGGCGCATCGGTGGCGGCGATCACCGCGCCACCCAGGCACACATCACCGTCATACAGCACCAGCGATTGACCGGGGGTAACGGCACGCTGCGGGCGCGCGAAGGTGACCAGCAGGCTGCCATCGTCCAGCACGTCGACCGTACACGGCTCATCGGGCTGGCGGTAGCGGGTCTGGGCGGTGCATTCGAAGCGTCGCGCGGGTGGCGAGCCCGAGATCCAATGCGCCGGCTCCGATCGCAGGCGCTCGGACAGCATCCATGGGCTGTCGCGGTCCTGGTCGACGTACAGCACGTTGCTGGCCACATCCTTGCCGACCACGTACCACGGTGCGGCCGGGCGGCCGCGTACGCCGCCGATGTTCAGGCCCTCGCGCTGGCCCAGGGTGAAATAGAACACGCCCGGATGTTCGGCGATCACGCTGCCGTCGGCCGGGTCAAGGATCTGGCCGGGCCTGGCCGGCAGGTAGCGGCCGAGGAATTCGCGGAAATCCCGCTCGCCGATGAAGCAGATGCCGGTGGAGTCCTTCTTGGCGTGGGTCGGCAGGCCGACGTCGCGCGCAATCCGTCGCAGGTCGGTCTTCTCCAGGTCGCCGATCGGGAACAGGGTGGCCGCCAGCTGCTCCTGGCCCAGCTGGTGCAGGAAGTAGCTCTGGTCCTTGGAGCGGTCGGCACCGCGCAGCAGCAGCCACTGGTGGCCGCGCTGGGTCACCCGTGCGTAGTGGCCGGTGGCGATGCGCTCGGCGCCCAGCTCGCGGGCGGCGTCCAGGAAATGCTTGAACTTCACCTCGCGGTTGCACAGCACGTCCGGGTTCGGCGTGCGGCCAGCGGCGTATTCGGCCAGGAAGTGCTCGAACACGCCCTGCCAGTACTCGCTGGAAAAGTCCCGGAAGTGGAACGGGATACCGAGCAGGCCGCATACGGCGACCGCATCGCGGCGGTCATCCTCGGCACGGCAGTCACCGCTGCCGTCGTCGGCCCAGTTCTGCATGAACAGGCCGGCCACTGCCTCGCCCTGCTGGACCAGGCGCCAGGCGGCGACCGAAGAGTCGACACCACCAGAGACGCCCACCATCACGCGCGGCGTGCTCATGCGACCTCCCGGACCAGCGAAAGCGGATGGCGCTGGCCACCCAGGTAATCCGCCACCACCTGCCAGACCAGCGGGCTGCGCTGGCGCTCACCGGCGGCCTGCAGCTCGGCCGGGGTCAGCCACAGCGCGCGGTCGATGCCGGTGTCCAGCGGTTGGGCCGGGTCGTGCGAGACCGGGTGTGCTGCGTAGCAGAAGCGCAGGAAGGCGGTGCCGTCGCCGGCAGTCCACTGGTAGCAGCCGATGAAATGGGTCAGCTGCACGGTCCAGCCGGTTTCCTCCCGGGTCTCGCGCAGGGCTGCCTCGGCCAGGCTTTCGCCTGGCTCGAGGTGGCCGGCCGGCTGGTTCAGCACCTGGCGGCCTTCAATGGTCTCTTCGACCAGCAGCACGCGGCCGCCGTCAACCACTACCGTGGCGACGGTGGCGTGCGGTGCCCAGCGCGGGTCCGGCGTGGTGTTCAACTCAGAACTCGTCCTTCTTGGTCAGCTCCAGCTCCATCGCGTCGGCGGTGCGGATGGCCGCATCGATGGCGTCGCTGAGCTGGTCCGGGGTGGCATCGGCGTCGATCTTCACCACGAACATGGCGGTGGTGTCCTGCTTTACCCAGCCCCCCATCTTGGCGTCCTGCGAATCCTCCAGCAGGCGGTTGGCCACGGCCACCGGGAACTGCTTGGTCTTGGCGTTGTAGGCCGGCGACCAGATCTCACGGATGTTGTGGCTGCCGAAATCCTCCACCGCCGAGCGCACGTAGACCATCTGGGTGCGGTCACCCTCGACGTCGAAGACCATGCGGTAGTCGCCATCCTCGTCGACTTCGTAGGTATAGCCCAGCTTGTCCAGATGGCGGGCCACGGACTTGTCGGCGCTGGTTGCGGCAGTGGCAGAGCCGGCAGCGGCCAGCGCGATCAGCAGGGCGGGAAGAAGGGTCCTTTTCATGAAGATCCTGTGAAACAGTGTTGGGAGAGGGTGCAATTGTGACGGTGGGCGTGCGTGCCGTCCAATCTGCGGCGGGCCGACGCAGGCCTGCCCGAGCCCCTATAATGGATGGATGCCCCATGAGTCCTCCCCCGATTCCCAGCACGAGCACGGCGTTGCCGTAGAGCCCGCGCGCCCGGAAGTGGCGCCGCCGCCGTTCTACCAGGTGATGCTGCTCAACGACGACTACACCCCGATGGATTTCGTGGTGGATGTGCTGCAGCAGTTCTTCAGCATGGACCTGGACAAGGCCACCCAGGTGATGCTGCACGTTCATACCCGCGGCCGCGGCGTCTGCGGTGTCTTCACCCGCGAAGTGGCCGAGACCAAGGTTGCCCAGGTCAACGAGTACTCGCGGATGAACCAGCATCCGCTGCTGTGCACGATGGAAAAGGCCTGACCGGCTGCCGATTCGCGTCCGGGCACAACGATCCCGGACCCAGTGTGCCCACCAAGGTGGGCACCTACCAAAGCAGAGGCCTGTATCGATCGTGGATGGAGCGCCCCCAGCAAGGTAGGCACCTGCCAAGCGCGGGTCTCAGCTCTCCGCCAGCGCCTCCAGCGCCATCCGCGCCACCGCCTCGTCCCCGTCGGCCGGGTCGCCGTCATCCCTGAACCACACTGCCGACAGCGCCATGCTGGCCGCGATCCAGCGCAGCAGGCGCGTGCGCTCCAGGCCGGCCAGTGCGCTGACCTGTTCCAGCCGGGCAGCAAACCGCTCCGGCCGCGTGGCCACGTGGATGCCCGGGCCACAGAGATCCGGATTGCTGAACATCGTCGTGTAGTCGTACGCACGGTCGCCCAGCAACCGCTTCGGGTCGATCGCCAGCCAGCCGCGCGCGCCGAAATCGAGCACGTTGTCGTGGTGCAGGTCGCCATGCAGGGGCCGGACCTCGCGCTCTTCCTGCAGCAACCCCTCCGCCAGTGATCTGCACTGTTCCAGCAGTGGCGGCAGCGCAGCCCTTGGCTGCAGCAGATCGGCGAACCATGTACGCAGGCAGACCAGTTCCGCTGGCGGCGCGCTCCGTGGCCGGTGCAGCCGTTGCAGGACCTGGCACAGGATCGTGGTGCAGGCCTCATCGTCGCCCTCGATCGAGCGTTGCCGCAGCGAGTCGCCGCCGGCACGCTCGATCAGGATCGCCGGCCCGGCGTGGGCCAGCAGGCGGGCAGCGCCATCGCCGTCCCACCAGCACAGCAGGCGATGGCTGTTCTGCTCCTCCGCTTCGCTGCTGATCTTCAGCATCGCCGGCTCGCCGGCAGCGGTCAGCACCGGCCAGAGCCGGGCGTGAGGTGTTTCGATGGCCGGGCCATCACGCCGCAATCGCCAGCGGCTCAGGTAGGGTTCGCTCATGCCGGTTGAGGTCTTCTGGAGTGAACGAAGATCAAGCGTTCTGCAGTGCTAACGCCATCTGAACGCAGCAATCCGCTAGGGTGATGGAAATCGCGTAGTCAGGCCGCATATTGTTCCCATCTGCCGCCGGAGTAATCCATGTTCAGCAAAGACCTCGAACACACCATCGGCCAGTGCTACAAGCGCGCCCGTGAGGCCCGGCATGAGTTCATGACGGTCGAACACCTGCTGTTGGCACTGCTCGACAACCCGTCCGCCCAGGCCGTACTGAAGGCCTGTGGTGCCGACGCCGAACGCCTGCGCCAGGAGCTGGAGCAGGCCATCGAGGCCTCCGTGTCGCGCCTGGCCGAAGATGACGGCCGCGATACACAGCCGACCCTGGGCTTCCAGCGCGTGCTGCAGCGGGCCGTGTACCACGTGCAGTCCTCGGGCAAGAAGGAGGTCACCGGCGCCAACGTGCTGGTCGCCATCTTCGGCGAGAAGGACTCCCACGCCGTCTACTACCTCAACCAGCAGGATGTGACCCGGCTGGATGTGGTCAATTACCTGTCCCACGGCATCGCCAAGCTGGGCGAGGAAGGCGAGCAGCCGTCCTCCTCCTCCGACGGCGAGGGCCGCATGGAAGGCGGGGAGGGGGAGCCGAAGGGTGATGCCCTGACCGAGTTCGCCAGCAACCTCAACGAACAGGCCCGGTCCGGCCGCATCGATCCCCTGGTCGGTCGTGGTGACGAGATCGAGCGCACCATCCAGGTCCTGTGCCGTCGCCGCAAGAACAATCCGCTGTACGTGGGCGAGGCCGGCGTGGGCAAGACCGCCATCGCCGAGGGCCTGGCCCGCCGAATCGTCGAGGGCTCGGTGCCCGACGTGCTTGCCGACGCGGTGATCTATTCGCTCGACCTGGGCGCGCTGGTGGCCGGCACCAAGTACCGTGGCGACTTCGAGAAGCGCCTGAAGGGTGTGTTGACCGCGCTGAAGAAGGTGCCCAACGCAGTGCTGTTCATCGACGAGATCCACACCATCATCGGCGCCGGCTCGGCGTCGGGCGGCACCATGGATGCGTCCAACCTCATCAAGCCGGCCCTGGCCTCCGGGGAGCTGCGCTGCATCGGTTCGACCACTTTCCAGGAATACCGCGGCATCTTCGAGAAGGACCGGGCACTGGCCCGCCGCTTCCAGAAGATCGACATCGTGGAGCCTACCGTGGGCGAGACCTACGAGATCCTGCAGGGCCTGAAGTCCAAGTACGAGCTGCACCACAGCGTGACCTATTCGGATGAAGCGCTGCAGGCGGCGGTGGACCTGTCGGTGAAGCACATCGGCGACCGCCTGCTGCCAGACAAGGCCATCGACGTGATCGACGAGGCCGGTGCCCGCCAGCGCCTGCTGCCGGAAGGGCAGCGCAAGGAGCTGATCGACGTCGAGGAAGTGGAGGCGATCGTGGCCAAGATGGCGCGGATCCCGACCAAGCAGGTCAGTGCCACCGACAAGGACGTGCTGCAGCATCTGGAGCGCAACCTGAAGATGGTGATCTTCGGCCAGGACCCGGCCATCGAGACGCTGTCCTCGGCGATCAAGCTGGCCCGTTCGGGCCTGGGCAATCCGGAAAAGCCGATCGGCAACTTCCTGTTCGCCGGCCCGACCGGTGTCGGCAAGACCGAGGTGACCAAGCAGCTGGCGCTGCAGCTGGGCATCGAGCTGGTCCGCTTCGACATGTCCGAGTACATGGAGCCGCATTCGATCAGCCGCCTGATCGGTGCCCCTCCAGGCTACGTCGGCTTCGATCAGGGCGGCCTGCTGACCGAGAAGATCGTCAAGACGCCGCACTGCGTGCTGCTGCTGGACGAAATCGAGAAGGCGCACCCGGACATCTTCAACATCCTGTTGCAGGTGATGGATCGCGGCGTGCTGACCGATACCAACGGTCGCGAGGCCAACTTCAAGAACGTGGTGCTGGTGATGACCACCAATGCAGGTGCGGCGCAGGCCTCGCGGCGCTCGATCGGCTTCACCAAGCAGGACCACGCCACCGACGCGATGGAGACCATCCGCCGCAGCTTCACCCCGGAATTCCGCAACCGCCTCGACGCGGTGGTGCAGTTCCAGGCGCTGGGCTTCGAGCACATCCTGCGCGTAGTCGACAAGTTCCTGATCGAGCTGGAGATGCTGCTGCAGGACAAGCACGTCAGCCTGTCGGCCACGCCAACCGCGCGCGACTGGCTGGCCCACCACGGCTTCGACCCGCTGATGGGTGCGCGTCCGATGGCCCGCGTGATCCAGGACAGGATCAAGCGTCCGCTGGCCGACGAGCTGCTGTTCGGCAAGCTGGTCAACGGCGGCAAGGTGAGCATCGATGTGCGCGACGACGAGCTGGTGGTCGAAACCCAGGCCGAACCGGAGCGCCTGCTGCCGGCGACTGTGGAGTGAGCTGACACCGGGCCTGGCCCGGTGGACCTGAAACAACAAGGGCGGCTTCGGCCGCCCTTGTCATGTGCGCCGTCAGCGGCTGCGCTGGCGGGCTTTCTTCTTGAAGGTTGCCTCGTCGACTGGCTCGATCTGCGACACGATGCAGCGACTGGAATCGGTGAGCAGCTGGCTGCGGCCGGCAGAGCACAGCAGACCCTGCTGGCCGTCCGTGGCGAAGCTCAGTTTCCGCGAGTAGCCTGCCGCCGAGCAGTCGTCCTGGAAATGCACGACGTAGTGGTCCTGGCCATTGCGCAGCAGGATGTTGCGCGAGGCGCCGGCGCGCACCAGTTGCTGGTCGCTGCCCAGCTGGACGCAGTCACTGGAGGTGGAAAGAGTGTCGGCGGCGTGCACGGGCGCTGCGCTGGCGGGCACGGCAAGGGCGACGAGCAGAGCGGTCAGCGGGAGCATGTTCATGGCAGGGCAGGGGGGTGGCGGTCCGGACTGGACCGGGTCCCACGATGCCGCTACGGATGCAGATGCGAATCTGCCGCAAGCAGGGCTGACCGACGTCACGGTGAGTTCGGTCACGATGACCTCCGGCAGGGCCGGATTGCAGGCATGACAAAAGGCCAGCAACCAGGGCTGGCCTTGTCGAAGTGGCGCACCGCGCCGACCGCTTACTTCATGCGGTAGGTGATACGACCCTTGGTCAGGTCGTACGGGGTCATTTCAACCTTGACCCGGTCACCGGTGAGGATGCGGATGTAGTTCTTGCGCATGCGGCCGGAGATGTGGGCGATGATTTCGTGCCCATTTTCCAGACGAACGCGGAAAGTGGTGTTCGGCAGCGTCTCGCTGACGGTGCCCTCGAACTCGATGGAATCGTCTTTCGACATGTAGTCCTGTGCGGTTCAGAAAACGGCCACGCTGGGCCTAAGGCGCGGTATTTTACGCGTGACCGGCCCAGCTTGCAAAGTTTGTGTTAACCGCCGGCCAAATGCCGGGCTGGCAAGCGTCCGACGGCCTGTGTCCACGAGCCTTCACGGCCGTCATGGCGCACGGCCTGGCGCACGTGCTGCAGGAATTCCGCGCGCGGCAGGTGTTCGGCGCCCATCCGCAGCAGGTGCGGATTTTCCACCTGGGCGTCGATCAGCTCCCAGCCCCAGCCGTGAATCGTGGACGCCAGTGCCGCCAGCGCGATCTTGGAACCACCGCTGGCGCCACTGAACATGCTCTCGCCGAAGAACATCGACCCGATGGCCACCCCGTAGATGCCGCCGACCAGCGACTGACGGTCCCAGACTTCGAAGGAATGGGCGAAGCCGAGGTCGTGCAACTGGCTGTAGGCCTCGACCATGGCCGGGCTGATCCAGGTGCCGTCCTGGCCGGGCCGAGGTGCCGCCGCACAGGCGCGCATCACCTGGCTGAAGGCGGTGTCCGCGCTGACCTCCCACGTACTGCTGCGCAGCTGGCGGCGGAAGCGGCTGGACAGGTGCACGCCGTCGGTGCGGAACACCATGCGCGGATCAGGCGACCACCACAGGATCGGCTCGCCCTCGCTGAACCACGGAAAGATGCCGCCGGCGTAGGCGTTGAGCAGGCGCGCTGGATGCAGGTCACCACCCACCGCGAGCAGGCCGTCGGGCTGGCGCAGGGCGGTCTCGGCCGGAGGGAAGGGAGCGTCCGGCGCATCGGCCAGGCGCCAGGGCAGCTGGCGGGTCATGCCGGCATTGTAGTCGTCGCGGCCCCGCGCGAATGCCGCGGTAGATGCCAACCCTGGTTGGCTGGTCACCCGTCAGCGCGAAATGGGCTGTGCCCCAGCAGCTCCTGCCGGTACCGCCGCACATCGCGCCGCTCCTGCCGGCACCACTCCTGCAACGCCTCGGCGAAATCCGCGTCGGCCACCCAATGCCGGCTGCGCACCAGCGCTGGCAGGAAGCCGCGCGCCAGTTTGTGCTCGCCCTGTGCGCCCGGCTCGAAACGGCTCAGCCCTTCGCGCAGGCAGTATTCGATGCCCTGGTAGTAGCAGGCTTCGAAATGCAGGCCGGGCAATGTGGCGCCGCCCCAGTAGCGACCGTACAGCGTGTCACCACCGCGCAGGCAAAGTGCGCCGGCAATCGGCTGGCCTTCCTGCTCGGCCAGGAACAGCACCAGCCCACGTCCCAATGAAATGGCCAGATGGCGCAGGAAAGCCTCGGTCAGCGCCGGGGCATTGCCGTATTCAAGGAAGGTCTGCAGGTAGAAGCGATACATCGCCTGCAGGTCGGCGCGGCTGGCCTCGTCGCCATGCACCACGCGGAACGTGATGCCCTGGCGGGTGACCTTGGCCCGTTCCTGGCGGATGTTCTTGCGGTGCTTGTGGTTCATCGCACCGAGGAACTGCTCGAACGTTGCCCAGTCACCCGGGTTCTGCCACTGGAACTGCACGTCCTCGCGCAGCAGCCAGTCATCGCCGAACAGCGCCTCGTCCGCTGCGGTGTGGAAATTGATATGGGCCGATGACGCCTCCAGTGCCGGCAGTGCATCACGCAACACCGAAAGCAACGCGGTGCGATCTGAATCGTGACGGGCCAGCAGGCGCGGCCCGGTGACCGGCGAGTACGGCACCGCGCCCAGCCACTTCGGGTAGTAGTCGCGGCCATGCCGGGCATAGGCGTTGGCCCAGGCATGGTCGAACACGAATTCGCCGTGGGAGTTGGTCTTCAGGTAGCCCGGAATGGCGCCGATCAGGCGCTCGCCCTCCCACAGCGTGAAGTGCCGGGGCTGCCATCCCCAGTCCTCGCGCAGGCAGCCGTGCTGTTCCAGGCCTGAGAGGAAGGCGTGGCTGACGAACGGATTCTGGCCGTCGTGCAGGGCGTCCCAGTCGGTGGCGGGAATGGACTGCAGGGAGTCGAGGAAGCGGGTGGAGGGCATGGTTGGCAAGGATAGGCCAGGTGGATCACGAATGGTGTTGGCGGGGCTGGGTTGGTTTGTTCTGCGGGGGCATGAGGAAAGTTTGAATTCTCCAACCGTGTGTATCTGGTGCGGAATCACCGGCGCACGGCTCGGCAGGGTGGCGGGGCGCCGCATGAGTGGCGCGCATCCCACCACATGGAGAAATCAACAATGAAGGGATTGAAGCTTGCGTCTGCCGTGGTCGCGTGCGGCCTGATCTTTGTGCCACCGGTGTTGGCTTCCGCGGCCGAGGCCTCGAGGGCTGCGGAAGATCCGGGCGCCTATGCAGAGTTGGTGGCGCTGCTTGAGCGCGAAATCTCCGCCCAATTGACACGCCATCTGCAAGAGAAGGGCAGTTTGCGCCAAGTGACTGTGAGCGTAGTGGTAGATCCGCAGAAGCGCAGGATGGTCGTCGACTTCGGCCCCGGATACCTTCCGGGCAATGACCAGAACTACGGGGAGCTCTTCCTCATACCGCTGGCCGCTGATCTTCGGCACTACTCGGACCAGGCGGGTCTGGAAATCCTGGATGTGGAGTTCCTTTTTCAGGGCAAGCCAATGGAGGCGCATTTCCCGGAAGATCACCCTGCGCCAAAAGCAGCGAAATCCCGATCCGCGCACACGCAGGCTCTGGTTTCGTCAAGCCATGGCTACATTGCCTTGCATCCCAGCAGGGCGTGGGAATTTCAACGACCGGCCCCGCTCGGATTGCAGGAGGATGTGTTGAGCCCAATCTACGGAGACGAACTGCAGGGCTTGCTGGAGCAACGAAGCGGATTGGTCGTGCATCGAGCACGCAGTCGTTCTACGGACCCGCATCCGGAGTCGGGCCACCCTTGGGAACATATGTCTGCCAGGTATCACCTGAAAGCGCTCCTCCCTGAACGTGCCGACATTTGGAACGAGCTGCCAAACAGCGCCGATAGCGATCGTGAAGTCAAGGAAGACATCCGTGCTCGCCCCAACTATGCCAATCATCTTGGTGTGGACGTGATGCTGAGTCTGCACACAAACGGAAATTCTGCCTCCACTGTTCGGGGAGCAGAGGTCTATCACCATCGTGCCAAGCCAGAGGACAAGGCGCTGGGGGACAGCATTCTGTGCGGCATGAGGGAACTGATCCACGCCCAGCCGGGGTATGAGAACTTTCCTGTTCGAGCCGAATCGGCTGCTGATGCGCACGGCGAGAACCGCATCGGAAAGATGCCCTCGGTGATCATCGAAACCGCCTACCACTCCAATCCTGACGATGTGGCTGCCTTGCAGGACCCCGTCTTCCGCTCGGCGTCGATGAAAGGCGTGGAGAAGGGCTATCGCCTGTGGGCAGCAGGCAAGACCTGCGAGCCGCTGGTCCTGCATCCGATCCCAGATACCAATGTGCCGGTTCAATCGGCCCGTGACATCGAAGTCCGCTATGCCGGGAATCCCCAATACCCGCTGTCGGTGGAGCTCTCGCTGACGACCTGTTCCGAGGCGGGTGCGTGCTCTTCGTCGACGCAGACTTTTGACGATCCGATGCAGCCGGTGGTGATCAATCTTGCCTGCAATGGCATCGGCACGGGCGTCGCGCGCTGGAGTGCGCTCCTAAGGGACGCAGACGGGGTTGCGTCGGCACCTGTCGAGTTTTCGCAGGCGTGCGTACGGACGTGAGAGCAGGCTTCGGTCTGCCAGGCATGGCCTGGCACTACTGAAAGCACAAAGGCCGACGCTTTCGCGTCGGCCT
>NZ_JBHHMJ010000402.1:0-328 GCF_042136455.1 Stenotrophomonas sp. 3diitr2024 | reverse complement strand
ATCGAATCCCAGCAGAGTGCCGCCGATGCGGCTGCCACCGCCGGCGTCAACGACGAAGTCGAGCGCCTGCGCGCCGAAGTCGAGCAGGTCAAGGCCGATGCGCTGCGTGAGCGCGCCGCTTGCGGCAGCAGCTTCGCCGCGCTTCGCGGTGATCGGGCTGGGCTACGTGGGCCTACCGCTGGCGGTGGCCTTCGGCCGACACTGGCCGACGCTGGGCTTCGGCGGCATCGCTGGCGCCGCCGTGGGCATCGCCAAGTTCCTGTTCTGGGCAGGCATCATCATCGCCGTGGTGCTGTTCCTGATCGGCATGAGCGTGGCGAAGAAGGTC
>NZ_JBHHMJ010000387.1:0-324 GCF_042136455.1 Stenotrophomonas sp. 3diitr2024 | reverse complement strand
AGCTTCCCGCGCGTGCCGCATTACTGCTCGGGCTGTCCGCACAACACCTCCACCCAGGTGCCGGAAGGCTCGCGTGCGCTGGCCGGCATCGGTTGCCATTACATGGTGACCTGGATGGCCCTGGTGGTGGGCGTGCTGGCCTTCACCGCCGGCTTCCGGCCGCCCGGGGACGGAAACAATGGCGTGCAGGCCACGCAGTGGTGGATGCTGGGCGCGCGCTCGAGTGTTTCCAGAACGCTCAGCGGGCCCGTGCTCTCGCGGAACTCGAGATAGTCCTTGGGCGTGCTGCCCTCCTGCTTGGCATATCTGTCGGCGAATGCCTGC
>NZ_JBHHMJ010000383.1:0-12762 GCF_042136455.1 Stenotrophomonas sp. 3diitr2024 | reverse complement strand
CGAGCCCATGCTCGGCTGCTTTGTCGGGGCAATGCGACCAGGGCGAGAAGCAGCCGAGCGTGGGCTCGGCTCTACAGAGGGCTCCTCAATCGTGCTCGAACCGCAAGGGCTCGCTGCCCATTGCCGGGTCACTGGTGCCGGGGCGCCCATCCTCGGCGCGGCCGGCCAGTCGCAGTGCACTGTCGCCCGCACCGATGCGCAGGTCGTACCACCCTGCGGTGGGCGCCGCGTTCCATGCCACCGTGGCCTCAGCATGCGCCGGCAGCGCCAGCGCCTGCTCCGGCATGTGCCCGGCATAGGCGCCGGCCTGCACCCGCACATTCTGCGCGCTGTTGTGCAGATTGCGCAGCTGCAGCCGTAGCTGGCCGTCCGCGCGCTCGATCGAAGCCTGCACGGCAGGCGCCTTGACCGCACCCTGGAAGTGGCGGTGGAAGCCGTTCGGACCAAGCAGCCAAAGGTCATAGCGGCCCTGGGCGTCCAACGGCCAGCGCTCGCGCAGCGGCGTACCTGGCAGCAGCGTGTAGCGGCGTGGTACCGCATCCAGCCGCAGCCGATCGTAGACATGCAGCACGGCCGGCGCGCCTTCGCAGGACAGCGTCAGATCCACACCCAAGGCATCGACTGCGGCAATCGATGCCTGCGGTCGATAGGGTAGGGCGCGCGCGGGACGTACACCGCTTTCCTGTTTCGCTGGCTTCAGCCCCTCCGGCAGCGTGGGCACGGTGCGCCCCGGCAAGGCAGCTGCGCGTGCGGCAACCGCACTCACGTCGGGCAGGCCACGGACGAACGGGCGGGTATCGCGCTGGGCAAAGTCGAACGCATTGCTGAGGTCGCCGCAGACCGCACGGCGCCACGGCGAGATGTCCGGCGCGGCCACGCCAAAGCGGCGCTCGATCAGCCGTATGACCGAGGTGTGGTCGTACACCTGCGAATCGACCCAACCACCGCGACTCCACGGTGAGATCACGTACAGCGGCACGCGCGGTCCCAGACCGTACGGGCGCCCGCGCAGTTCGGCGAGATCGTACTTCTCGTCACCCGGGGCCGGGTGCCGGTGGTACTCGCCTTCGGTGCTGACCGAGGACACACCCGCCCAGCCACGGTCCACCGGCGAAGGCGGGGCAGGTGGCGGCATGTGGTCGAAGAAGCCATCGTTCTCGTCGAACATCAGCAGCAGGGCGGTGCGGCTCCACACGTCCGGATCGGCGGTCAGCGCATCCAGCACGCGTGCGGTATAGGCCGCGCCCTGTGCCGGGCTGGACGGGCCGGGATGTTCGCTGCCGGCCGCGTCGGCGATGATGAAGCTGACCTGCGGCAGGCGCCCGTCAATGACGTCCTGGCGCAGCTGCGTCAGGCCCCGCGTGCTGACCCCGCGCGCGCGCAGCTGCGGGTCATGCCCTGGCGCCGCGCGGTGGGCCTGACGAAAGGCCTCGAAACCCGCCAGCGGGTTGTCGGTGAAGTTGTCGGCCATGTCCTGGTAGATCTGCCAGGACACGCCGCCCCTCTGCAGGCGCTCGACATAGCTGGTCCAGCGGTACGACGCCGGGTACCCGCCCTGTTCGGGAAAGTTGTCGTGCGAATTGGCGATCACCGGGCCGCCGGCACGCGCATGCCCATCGTTGTGGCCGGTCCACAGGAACACCCGGTTCGGGTTGGTGCCGGCCTGCATTGCGCAGTGGTAGGCATCGCAGATCGTGAAGGCATCGGCCAGGGCGAACTGGAACGGCAGGTCGCTGCGCTGGAAGTAGCCCATCGAGTGGTTCTGCTTGGCCTTCGGCCATTGCCCCATGCGCCCGTGGTCCCACGCCCGATGGGCATCGGGCCAGGTATGCGGCGTGCCTTCCACGCGCATGTAGCCGAAGTGCGCGGCGGTATCCAGCGGGAACGGCGCGATCGCGCGCTCGCCGCTGGCATCGGGCTGCAGCCACAGGCTGCGGACGCGGCCACCTGCTTGCAGCGCGGCGGCCGGGGCGACGAACCGATCACCGAAGCCACGTACGCCCGGCAGCGTGCCGAAGTAGTGGTCGAACGAACGGTTCTCCTGCATGAACACCACGATGTGCTGCAGGTCTTCCAGGCTGCGCGTCTGCGCGGCGGGGGCGATCGCGGCGGCCCGGGCGATGCTGGGCAGCAGTGGAGAGAGGCCGGCGGCAACGCCGGCCTGCAACAACCGGCGTCGGCCGATATCGGTCACAGGCTCACTCACAGGTCCACGCGGAAAGAGATGCCGACGGTGCGCGGAGCGCCGATGAAGGCGTTGTCGCGCCCGTCCACCCCTGCAAGATACCGTTTATTGGTGAGGTTGCTCACCACCAGGTTGGCGCCCATGCCCTTCAGGCGCGGCGACAGGCCCTGCAGGTCGAAGCCGATGTTGGCGTTGAGCACGGTCGCCGACGGCAGCTTGTTGACGTTGGCGGCGTCGAGATAGCGCGTGCCCAGGTAACGGCCGGACAGGCCGAAGTTCCAGTTCTCACCCTGCCAGTCCGCCGACAGGACGAGGGTCTGTTCGGGCTGGCCGATCACCTTGGCGCCATCGACGATGCCCAGCTGGGTATCGCGCGCGGCATCGCCGCTGCCGAGGTACCTGGAGCGGTTGTAGGTATAGGCGGCGTTGAGGCGCCAGCCGTTGTCCCAGCCGTAGCCGAACGCGGCTTCCAGCCCGTTGCTCTCCACGCCGCCGAAGTTCTCGTAGACGCCGTCGGTCTCGCCGAGATAGTCGATGCCGCTGACGAAACCTGCCGGCAGGTAGACGATGCGATTGTCGAACTTGATGTTGTACAGGGTCACCGAGGCGGTCAGCGGCCAGCGGCTGATGCGCATGCCCACTTCAATGTTGTCGGCGGTCTCCGGCTCGACGTTGCGGAAGCGCTGCGGGTCGGTCTCGCCGAGCACGCCGGAAGGAATCGCGGCGAAGTTCTGCGAGAAGCCGGCGAACAGCTCCATGCCTTCCACGCCCGGTGCCCAGGTCAAGCCGGTGGACAGCAGCGGGTCGGACCTGGAATCGGATTTGACGTGTTCGCTGGCACCGATCACGCGGCGGCGCGACTGGTCGACGAAGAACTGCTTCACGCCCAGGCGTGCGCTGAACGGCCCGAATCGCGCCACGTCCTCGACGTAGTACATCTGCTCGTCAACCTTGTACTTGTCCTCGAACTGTACCCAGTACGGCTGGTGGTCGAAGGCGATGTCCTGGCCGACGTTGAGCAGGCGATGCCAGTCGCGGCGCGCCGAACGGTCCAGCTTCTCCACCCACAGACCGCCACGGATCGTGTTGTCGACCGTGCCGAAGGTCTGCCGCCACTCGACGTCGGCGGTCACGCCCATGCGGTCGTTGTCGTAGTGCGTGTGGCGATACGACTGCGCGCCAAGCACGTTGCCGGCGTAGCAGTTCGGATCGTATTCGGCGGTGAAGCCCAGCCGCGGCGTGCAGTTGGCCAGGCGCTGCGCGGCGCTGCCGTCGGGATTGACGAAGAAGATCTGGCCACGGTTGCTGCCGCCGAACACGGTTTTTCCACCGATGTACTCCGACTCGGGGCGGCCCGCACCGTCATCGCTGACCTGCGCCAGATAGGGAGGCAGCCAGTCGCCACGACCTTGCATGCGGTGCCCGTAGGCGGCCACCGAGGCCTTGAAGCCGTTGCCACCGTCGAAGGCCGCGCGCAGGTAGCCGAAGGTGTTCTCGCGCAACGCACGCGAGCCGGAACGGTAGTTCTGGTCCAGGTAGGGAATGCCGGTGAGGATACCGACCAGGTTGTCGCGATCCGGATTGGTCGCGAAGCCCTTCGGTGAGACGCTGGTGTATTCCGGCTCGTCGGCATCGTTGTAGGACAGGTAGCCGGTCAGGGTCCAGCGATCCAGTTCGGTGATGAACTTGCCGGCGATGTGGTCGTTGCTGGTCTTGCCGCTGCCATCGATCCAGTCATGCACGCGCGCCGACGAGGCACTGACCCAGGCGCGGGTGTGGCCGCCGAGCAGGCCGGTGTCGTAGCGCACGTAGTACTTGCGCGCATCGTTGTCACCGGCGCCGACCACGAAGCGCAGGCGGCTGTCCTGCAGCGGGTCGCTGGTAAGGAAGTTGAGCGTGCCGCCCAGGGCCTCGTTCGAGCGCGAGGAGATATCGGCAGTGCCCTGGCTGACTTCCACTGTTTCCAGGTCGAGGGCGTCGATGTAGCGGTTGGCCAGCGAGCCGCCGCCGTAACCCGAACCGCCGTTGGGGAGGCCGTCGATGGTAGTGCCGATCTGCTGTGTGTCGCGGTTGGTGACAAAGCCACGCATGCTGATCTGCGTGCCCCACACCGATGAGCCGGTGGCATCGGCTTCGCTGACCACCACGCCGGGCACCTCGTTGAGTGCATCGTTGACGCTGCTCATCACGGTCTGCCGGTTCAGCGTTTCCGCGCGCACCGATGTCTTGGCGTAGCTGGTGGCCTGCCCGATCACCTGCACCTGATCGAGGGTGCGGGCATCGCTGCTGCGCGCTTCGGCCGCCTCGCCCTGCGGTGCTTCGGCCAGGGCGTCCAGTGCGGGGGCGATCAGCAGGGCCAGCAGCGAGACACGGGGAAAACGCGCAATCGTTCGCATCGAAACCGGACCTTCAGCAGAGGGAAGCCCCGGAGTGTCGGCAGCGCCAATGACATCGGCATGACGCGAAGATGCAGGAACCGTGTTGTGTGACGGCCCGCAGCTGCTGCCTGCATCAGTACCGCGCGTCCTTGGGTTTCGGGTCGCGCGGCCAGTCCTTGCTCTTGTTGGCGAAGTCCGGCCGCGGCTGGTTGATGAAGTAGCTGGCGATGTCCACCGCATCCTGGTCGGGCATCACCTGCTGCCCCAGTGGGGGCTCGCGGGTCACCGCCGGCGGCATGTTGTGCTTGACGAAGCCGGCGGCCTTGTACAGGCGCGCCATGCCGGCGCCGATGTTGAAACTGTGGTCGCCCCACAGCGGCGGGAAGGCGATGTCACCGCTGGCGTCGCGCCGTCCTCCGCCGTTGTCGCCATGGCACGCGGCGCACTGCACGGCGTACAGTGCCTGGCCACGGATCGGGTCCGGGGCCAGCGTGCTGTCGATGGGCCCCTCACTGGGGGCGGACACCTTTGCACCCTCTGGCACAGGACTGCTCAACCACGCCATGTAATCGAGCATCGCGCGCATCTGCGGCGAGTCCTTCGGCAGAGGCTTGCCGTTCATCGAACGCTGCAGGCATCCGTTGATGCGCTCGGTCAGCCCGATCACCTTGCCCGGGCGCGGCATGTAACGCGGATAGGCGCCGCCGCCGGTGTTGAAGTAGTGATTGCCGAAAGGCCGCTTGCCTTCGGCCATGTGGCACGAATTGCAGTTCAGATCGTTGCCGACATTGTCCGGCAGCAGCCGTGCAGTCTCGTTGAGGAGGCGGCGGCCGAGCATCACCGATTCGGCATTGCCGAGACCGGCGATCTCCTCGGCACTCGGCGCATGGTAGTGGCCGACCACTTTGCCCTGCGCATCGAGGATATCGATCGTGCTGGCGACGGCGGCATCCAGATCCGGGTACAGATGACGGTAAGCGAGGGTACCGGCGCCGGCCAGCAGCACCAGGGTGATCGCACTGCCGAGCAGCAGGCGGGAACGCGTGCGCGAACGCTTCATTGTGCGGCCTCCTGCGGAACGTAGTGCACCGGCTTGTCGCGCACCACCCGACGCATGCGCGCCACGTCGACCTCGCTCACTGCGCTGGCCTGATTGCCCCAGCTGCTGCGGATGAAGGTCAGGATCTGTGCCAGCTGCGCGTTCGGCAGCTGCTCGAAGCCTGGCATGCTGAAGGCCATGCGGTCGTGCCGGGTATGTGGTGTGCGGCCGCCGATCAGGGTCACCTGCACCAGCGAGCTGGGGTCATCGGCGAACACGATCGAGTTGCCCGCCAGCGCCGGATAGACGCGGGCCATGCCGCGGCCGTCGGCGCGGTGGCAGGCCTGGCAGTGCTCGGCATAGGCCAGCGAACCGGCCACGCGATAGTCGCCGCTGCGCAGTGCGGCGGTGGTGGTGTCGGTACCGGGGGACCACTGCGAACTGCGGCCCTCACGCGCCGGCAGCTGTTTCAGGTAGCGGGCCATGGCCAGCAGGTCGGCGTCGGACAGGTACTGCGTGCTGTGCTCGACCACGTCGGCCATGCCACCGAAGGCCGCCGATCGATCAGTGCGCCCGGTGCGCAGGAAGTCCACGATCTCACCCTCGCGCCAGCTGGCCAGGCCGGTCGATTCGCTGCGCAGGTTCTTCGCGTACCAGCCTTCCAGCACCGAACCGGACAGGAACTGGCGGCTGCCATCATCGGCCATCGCCTTTTCCTGGAACGCCAGCCCGCGTGGCGTGTGGCAGGCACCGCAATGCGCCAGGCCTTCCACCAGTTCGGCACCACGCTGCTGGCCGGCGTCCAGCGACGGATCCGGGCTGAAGCTGCGTGGGCGTGCGAACAGCAGTTGCCACCATGCCAGAGGCCAGCGCATGTTGGCGGGCCATGGAATCGTGCTGTCGGCGTTGTCCTGCTGCACCGGCTGCACCGAGCCCATGAAATAGGCGTACAGCGCCTTGATCTCGGCGTCGCGGGCAATCACGTACGAGGCGTACGGCATTGCCGGATACAACGGCTGGCCATCGTGACGGATGCCGCGACGTACCGCGCGTTCAAAGTCGGCGTAGTCGTAGGCACCGATGCCGGTCTGCGGATCGGGCGTGATGTTGGTCGAGTAGATCGTGCCCATCGGCGTCTGCATGCCGAGGCCACCGGCGAACGGCTTGCCGCCCGGCGCGGTGTGGCAGGCCGCACAGTCGGCGGCGCGCGACAGGTACTGCCCCTGTGCGATCAGCGCCGGGTCGTGGATGTCGACCTGCGCGGCCTGCCGAGGTGCGAACCAGTAGGGCGTGCTGCGGGCGATGCCATAGGCGGCGGCCAGCGTGGCGGCCAGGGCAATGGCGAGCTTGAACGAGGTGCGCATGGGGGCACTGTGGGCAAGCATGCCGGCGTATTCATTGATCCGGATCAATGCCGAGGTCGATCGCGCCATTGTGACAACCTGAATCGATCCCGCATTGTCATCAAGCCGTCATCCACGCGCGATAGATGGCCTACGCCCGCGTCGTTAACCTGCCACGCTGTCGCATCCTTTCCCGATTGCCCATGAAGCGCTTGCTGCTGTTGCTGCTGGCGTGCGCCGGCCTGTGGCTGGCTGCATGCTCATCCTCGATCAACGCCTCGTCTACCTCGCTTGCCGACCGGCTGATCGCGCCAGGCGGCGTGTCGACCCTGCTCGATCGCCCGCGCATCGCCGCGGCCATTGCCGGGCTGCCCAACCGCCATGGCTTCGCAGCGGGTCGCGATGGCGTGCCGATCTTCTGGCGCGTGTTCGACCCCGGCGACTACGGCGCGCGGTACCACTACCTTCCGCAGCGTCATGAGAACGGCCTGCCTCTTGATACCGGCCTGAGTCTGGCCGTGCCACAGCCGTTCCGCGCGCAGGCGCCACGCGGCACCGTGGTGCTGCTGCATGGGTGGATGATGAATGGTGATTCGATGCTGCCATGGTCGCTGCAGCTGGCCGAGTCCGGCTACCGCGTGGTCACGCTCGATCTGCGCAACCATGGCCAGTCCGGTGCAGGTCCGTCCGGCTATGGCACCTATGAATCGGATGACGTCGTCGATGTCATCGGCGAGCTGCGCGCGCGCGGCGAAGTGACCGGCCCGCTGTACCTGTTCGGTGTGTCCTATGGTGCGGCCACGGCGGTGTTCACCGCCGACAAGCTGGGTGACCAGGTGGCCGGCGTGGTGGCGATGGAATCGTTCGCCAATGCCGGTGCGGCGATCCGCACGATGATCCCGCACCTGATGGGACTGCAGCCGGAGGGCCTGAAGGCGCAGGCGGTGGCGTCGTACGCACGCTGGCGCTATGGGGGCCAGGACATCAACCAGGTGATCGCCGCCGCCAGCCGCCGTATCGATGTCGATCTGGACCGCGTCGACGTCGCGCGTGCGCTGGCCGATACCCGCGCCTGTGTGCTGTTGCTGCACGGGCAGGGTGACCAGCACATTCCGGTCAGCCAGGGCCGGCAGCTTGCGCAGGCCAACCCGCGCGCGCACTACATCGAAATGCGTGGAGAGGACCACATCACCCTGCCGCTGCGGCTGGACCTGCTGGCCGGCGTAGTGGATGACTGGATGGCGCGCGACGAGCACCACCCGCAGAGCGCGTGCCCAGCCCCACAGCTGCCGGCCCAGGCCGAATGGCTGGCACACGGCTGAAAAAAGGGGACGGAGGGGATTAAGTCGTTTGCAGCACACTCGGGGCAGATGCGACTTAATCCCCTCCGTCCCCTTTTTCTGTCAGGCCACGCGTCGGGCCAGTGAGCGGGCGGAGGCGGCTACGCCCAGCAGCAGTAGGGCGACGCACAGGAAGGCAAAGCCGAGGCTGGTGGCATGTGCCACTGCGCCGATCGCCGCCGGACCAGCGAGGATGCCGGCGTAACCCAGTGTGGTCACGGCAGTGATGGCGATGCTTTCCGGCATCACCCGCTGCTGGCCTGCCATCGAGAACAGCGCCGGCACGATGTTGGCGCAGCCCAGCCCAACCAGCACGTAGCCGGCCAGCGCCACCGGAAACGAGGGCACAAGCGTGGCCAGGGTGAAGCCTGCCGCGGCCGTGATACCGCCGAAGACCAGGGTGCGGGTGCGGCCGAGGTGCTCGACGATGCCGTCACCGAACAGGCGCATTGCCGTCATCGCCAGGGTGAACAACGCGAAGCCGGCCCCGGCCTGGTCACGCGGCACCTGCCGCACTTCGGCCAGGAACACGGCGCTCCAGTCCAGCATCGAGCCCTCGGCGAGGAACACCACGAAGGCCAGGACGCCGATGAACAGCACCACGCCATGCGGCAGTGCCAGTAAGGGGCCTTCGTGCAGGATCCGTTGCGGACGCCAATGCGGCGCCGACAGCATCGCAACCAGCAGCAGTGCCACCACCGAAACCAGCGCGGCCAGCCACAGCGGCGTGCCGAGGATCAGCAGCCCGGTCATGCAGCCAGCACCGACGAATCCACCGATGCTGTAGAAGGCGTGGAAGCCGGACATCATCGCGCGCCCGGCATCGCGCTCGACTGCCACCGCCTGCATGTTCATCGCACAATCCAGTGCACCGACGCCGGCACCGAACACGAACAGTGCCGCGCCCAGCGACACCGGCGAGGGTGCCAGCACCAGCAAGGGCAGGGCGCACAGCATCATCGCGCAGGTGATCACCATCACCCGGCGGCAACCCAACCGCCCGGTCAGCGCACCTGCCAGTGGCATCGCCAGCAACGAACCCAGCCCAAGACACAGCAGCACGGCGCCGAGGCTGGCGTCGGTCAGCCCGGCCTTGGCCTTGGCGTAAGGCACCATCGGCGCCCACGCGGCGGTGGCGAATCCAGGAATGAAGAAGGCGGCACGGGTGGCGTGCTGCTGGGCACGTGGGGATGAAGGCGTCATGCGCGATGCGAGATCCGGGGGGCTTCATGAAATCGTTTTCAGGGCGGATCGGCAAGTGCCATGCATGACATTGAACGACGCATACGATTGCAGTGATTCGATTGCGTCACCAGCGATTAACGCCGCACACGGACAGTGGCTGCACGGCCCGCATCCCGCCGGCCGCTCCCGGAGATCCGTACATGAGCACGACACCCACCATCCTCCTCGTCCATGGATTCTGGGGCGGGGCCGCACATTGGGCCAAGGTGATCCTGGAACTGCATCGCAACGGCCACGACCGTGTGCAGGCGGTGGAACTGCCGCTCACCTCGCTGGCCGACGACGCAGGACGCACCCAGAAAATGATCCGGCAGATCGACGGGCCGGTGCTGCTGGTCGGCCACTCCTACGGCGGCGCGGTGATCAGCCAGGCCGGTAACGAGCCCAACGTGAAGGGCCTGGTCTACATCGCTGCCTTCGCGCCTGATGCAGGCGAGAGCCCCGGTGGCATCACCCAGCAGCACCTGCCGGAGGCGGCGCCGAACCTGGCACCGGACAGCGATGGCTACCTGTGGCTGCGTGCGGACAAGTTCCATGAGAGCTTCTGCCAGGACCTGAGCGACGACGAAGGCCGGGTGATGGCGGTGACCCAGAAGGCGCCGCTGGCCAGCACCTTCGGCGACACGGTCAGCGACCCGGCGTGGAAACACCAGCCGAGCTGGTACCAGCTGTCCCGCCATGACCGCATGATCGCGCCGGACAACCAGAAGGCCATGGCCACGCGCATGCAGCCCAAGCGCCTGCTGGAGCTGGATGCCAGCCATGCCTCGCTGGCCTCGCAGCCGAAGGAAGTGACCGCGCTGATCCTGGAGGCCTGCGCCGCCATCGGCGGCTGAGACCGCCGCAGCACACCGCACGACAGCCGGGGCGCAGGGGAGTACACTCCTGCGCCTGCGGCCATCCGGCCGCTCCCCTCTCTTCCCTCAAGCCGCCGCCAGAGGATCCCACCCTATCGTGGAGGTCCCGCCGTGCTGTCTGTGCCTGTCCGTTTTCCGCTCTTGTTCCCGCGTCGCCTGCCGCTGCCGCATGCACTGGCCCAAGGCCTGCTACTGCTTGCACTGGGCAGCGGCACCGCCGCTGCCCAGTCCACCCAGGACGAGGACAAGGCCAAACCGGCACCCGCCTCGCAGACCCTGCAGACCGTGCAGGTCACTGCCAACCTGCTCGGCACCATCACCGAGGGCAGCGGCGCCTACACGCCCGGCACCATTGCCACCGCCACCCGCCTGGTGCTGACGCCGCGGCAGACGCCGCAGACCATCAGCGTGATCACCCGCGCCGAGATGGATGACTTCGGCCTGCACGGCATCGATGATGTGATGCGGGTGACCCCTGGCATCAGCATCGTCACCTATGACAGCGAACGCACCGAGTACTACGCACGCGGGTTTGCCGTGCAGAACTTCCAGTACGACGGCATTCCCATGTCGCGCGACTCGGCCTATTCGGCCGGCAACACGCTCAGCGACACCGCCATCTACGACCGCATCGAAGTGCTCAAGGGCGCCACCGGCCTGCTGACCGGCATGGGCGATCCCGGTGCGACCATCAACCTGGTGCGCAAGAAGCCGGGCAAGGACTTCGCTGGCAGCGCGACGCTGGGTGTGGGGCGCTGGGATGATTACCGCGCCGAGATCGATGTCGGCGGCCCGCTGGCAGCCGATGGGCGCGTGCGGGGCCGTGCGGTGGGCGCCTGGCAGGACAAGCATTCCAATCTCGATTACTACCAGCGCACCAGCAAGGTCGGCTACGCAGTACTGGAAGCCGATCTGGGTGAACGTACGCTGCTGACCGTAGGCGGCGATGCGATGGACAGCGACCCGAAGGGCTCGACCTGGGGCGGTATTCCGCTGCTGGACAGTGCCGGCAACTTCAACGACATGCCGCGTTCGTTCAACAACGGCACCCGCTGGAGCGGGTGGCGCCAGTATGTGCGCACCGGCTTTGCCACGCTGGAGCACACCTTCGACAACGACTGGGTGGCCAAGCTGCAGATCAACCACCAGGTCAACGGCTATGACGCCGCATTGGCGGGAGCCGCCGGTGGCAATCCCGATCCGGTTACCGGCGAAGGCGTGTCATTGTGGCTGGGAAAGTACGTCGGCAAGACCGTCAGCAATGCGGTCGACTTCTATCTGAGCGGTCATTTCGGCCTGTTTGGCCGCGAGCATGAACTGGTGGTGGGCGGCAGTGCTTCGCGCAAGCGCTGGACCAATACCGGCTACGCGCCGCAGTCCGGCTATCCGACCGAGGTGCACGATTACCGCGCATGGCAGGGCGACATTCCCGAGCCGCAATGGCAGCGCAGCTACGACAACAATGAAGTGACCCGCGAGAATGGCCTGTACGTAGTCGGTCGCTTCGACGTCGCCGATCCACTGAAGGTGATCGTCGGTAGCCGCCTGGCCAGCTATCGTTCGCCGGGCACGCACGAGACCGGCGTGTTCGTACCGTATGCCGGCGTGGTCTATGACCTCGGCGAGCGCTATTCGGTGTACGCCAGCTACAGCACCATCTTCAAGCCGCAGGGGCAGCGCGACGAGCAGGGCAAGGCGTTGGATCCGCTGGAGGGTCGCAGCTACGAGATGGGCCTGAAGGCCGAGTTCCTCGATGGCCGCTTCAACGCTAGTGCAGCGCTGTTCCAGCTCGACCAGGACAACTTCGCCCAGCCCACCGGTGGCAAGACGCCGGACGGGCAGGATGCGTATCGCGCCCTGATGGGCGTGCGGACCAAGGGCTACGAGCTTGAGATGTCGGGCCAGCTGGCAGAAGGCTGGCAGGTGCAGGGTGGGTTCTCGCACAAGATCGCCCGCCAGGCCGGTGCCAAGGTCACCACGCTGGAACCGGAAAACCAGTTCAGCCTCCACAGCAGCTATCGCCTGCGTGGTGACTGGAAAGGGCTGACGCTGGGCGGTGGCGCGCGCTGGCAGGATTCCACCTTTGGCGAGATCAGCAACCCGGCCGCCGGCGCGCAGGTCGTGCATCGCACCCAGCCGTACTGGCTGCTTGATGCGATGGCACGCTATGAATTCAATGATCGGCTGTCGGCCACGCTCAACGTCAACAACCTGCTGGACAAGCGCTACTACACGATCTTCAGCTGGTACAGCACCTACACCTGGGGCGAGCCGCGCAATGTGCGGTTGAGCTTGAATTACAGGTTCTGACGCGCGTCGTGTAGAGCCGAGCCTACGCTCGGCTGGCTGTCAATCCGCAGCCGAGCGTGGGCTCG
>NZ_JBHHMJ010000361.1:0-4000 GCF_042136455.1 Stenotrophomonas sp. 3diitr2024 | reverse complement strand
AGCCGCTTTTGATCTTGATTTGGCTTCGGCTTCGGCTTCGGCAGGTGCAGGGCGCAGCCCTGCCGAAACCCTACTTCACCCGGCGGCCCGAGCGGTCGATGCGGAACCGCTCTCCGCCTTCCATCGGCGTGTGGCCATCGGCATCCGGCGTGCCGCGACGGCAGCCGTTGCAGACCTCGGCCACGCCGTCCTGGAATGGCCACCCGAAATCGAAGGTGCCGGGCACCACCTGGCGGAACTTCAGGTCGAAGTAGCCCACGCGGTGGCCGACGCGTGCGCGCAGCAGGCCTTCCTGCGGAGTTTCCGGGCCGTTGTCCCAGGTAAGCACCGGCAGGCTGTGGCCCGTGCGGTCGACGTAGTGGAAGCCCTGGTCGGCATACACCACGGCCAGGCCGTGGTCGTCGTAGTTCAGGTCCTTCAGCGTATCGGCGCTGATCTTCAGCCGGTGATCGACCACCTCGCAGTTGGGGAGCGGCCACAACCCGTGTTCGTCGGTCAGCAGCTTGCATGCCGGTGCCTGTGCCTGTGCATTGGCACTGACCAGCACGCCAAGCATTGCCAGCGACCGCGCAAAGCGGCCGCTGGCAGGGGCAGGGCGGGCCTGCCGCGCGATCACTTGGCCTCGGCCTTGCGTTCGAAGGCCGTCGGTGCCGGCAACTGCACAGGGACGCCCTTGTCATCGCAGGTGCCGGCCTGGCACAGGCGCTCGCGCAGGGCTGGGGTGGCCTGCACGATCATGTGGTAGATCGCGTTCTGTTCCAGCGTGCCGCGGATCGCCTTGCTGCCCGGGCCACGTGCCCAGATGCCGACGTCCTCACCACCATGCGATTCGGACTTCATCGGCACCAGCGCTTCCTGCATGTAGTCCGGATGCTCGGTGTCGACCTCGCGCAGGTTCGGGCGACCGTTGGCCGGTTCGAAGCTGCTTGGGTTGTGCGGGTAGCGCTTCGGCCCGGCCGGCTGCTGGTTGCTGCTGCCGGTGTGGCCTGGGCCGTTGGCGTAGCTCAGCGTGGTGTACGGCTGGCCGGTGCCGTCCAGGGCGTAGTCCAGCTTGCCGGCGCCGTCTTCGCCGCCCTTGTCCTTCACCTTGCCCAGGATCGGGTTGCCGCGTGCCGGGTAGCCGACGAAGTTCAGCGTGTGCGAGTGGTCGGCGGTGACGATGATCAGGGTGTCGTCGGCCGAGGTCAGCTCGTTGGCCACGCGCACCGCATCGGACAGCGCCACGGTCTCGGTCAGTGCACGGTAGGCATTGCCGCTGTGGTTGGCGTGGTCGATACGCGCGCCTTCGATCATCAGCACGTAGCCTTCCGGGTGCCTGGAAAGGTTCTTGATCGCTGCAGCCGTCAGTTCGGCCAGGCTCGGCTCACCGCCCGGATCCTGCGGGCGCTCGTACTCGTAGCGCATGTGGTCCGGTTCGAACAGGCCAAGGATGGCCGGCGCATTGGCGGCCGCGGCCAGCTGCTTGCTGTTCCAGACATAGGCACCCTGCGGATGCGCCTGCTGCCATTCCTGGACCAGGCTGCGGCCGTCCAGGCGCTGGCCGACCTTGTCGTCGTATTCCGGGTCGCGCTCTTCCACGGTGGTGAACTCACCACGGCCGCCACCAAGGGCGACAAGCGGGCCGCGCCCATAGCGCGAGGTCGACAGCAGCTGCTGGGCGATGTCCTTGCAGCCGGCCGCCTTGGCCGCTTCAGTCAGGTCGGTGTCGTTTTCCCAGTTGCGCTCGGGCGAGTGCGCGTAGGTGGCAGCCGGGGTGGCATGGGTCAGGCGTGCGGTGGAGACCACGCCGGTGGCCAGGCCGGCGCTGTCGGCCAGCTGCAGCCAGGTCAGCAGGCCCTTGGACAGGCTGTCGGCACAGTCGGTGCGGCTTCCGGCACTGACGCCGATCGCGCCCATGTGGGTCTTCACGCCGGTGGTGATGGCGGTCATGGTGCCGGCCGAATCAGGCGTCTGCGAATCGGTGTTGTAGGTCTTGCTGAACGCCGTGGCCGGGAAGCGTTCCCAGGACAGCAGGTTCTCCTCGCCGGAGCCGCCCTTGCGCTGGCCCTCGTAGATGCGCGAGGCGGCCACAGTGGTCAGGCTCATGCCGTCACCGAGGAACAGGATGACGTTCTTGGCCTTGCCGGACATCGCACCATTGGCCGCAGCCTGGGCGGCCCCGCTGCGGTACCACCACTGCGGGGTCTCGCCGGCCGGATGGGCGACGGGATCGACGGCGACCTTCAGGCCGGCCGGGGCGGACGCGGGGGCGGAGCTGGCGCAGGCGCCCAGCAGAAGGGTGGTGGCGCAGGCGGCCAACAGGGAGACGGAACGACGCATGGACGCTGGGATCTCACAAACTGTAACGGGACATTCATTATGCCCGCCCCAGCAAGGCACGCCGATGACACACTGATTTGCCGGCCGGGCGGTCGTTCTGCGGGCTGCCTTGGGCTATCGTGCCAGCATCCCTTCCTTCCCCTCTGGATTGCCTATGAAGCTGGTCTCTGCCTGGCTGCGGATTCCGTTCTGGCAGCGCGTGGTCGGTGGCTTCGTGCTCGGCGCGCTGGCCGGCTGGGCGCTCGGCCCGGCCGCGGAAACGTGGTTTGGCCCGCTCGGTGAGCTGTACGTCACCCTGATCAAGATGATCGCCGTGCCGCTGGTGTTCTTCGCGGTCATCAACGCGATCTCGTCGCTGCACGGGCAGAAGTCCGTGGCCGCGCTCAGTGGGCGCACCTTCCTGTGGTTCGTGATTACCGCTGCGCTGGCAGTGTGTGTCGGCCTGGCCGTGGGTACGGTGCTGCAGCCCGGCGCGGGTGGCCTGCAGTTGTCGATGGCCAGCAACTACGTGCCGCGCGAAGTGCCCAGCGTGGTGCAGGTGCTGCTGGACGTGGTGCCTGCCAATGTCTTCTATGCGCTGTCCGGCATCGGCACCAAGGTCAACGCGGCCGGTGAGACCGTGCTGGCTGCGGGTCGCGGCTCGATCCTGCCGGTGATCTTCTTCGCCGGCCTGGTGGGCTTTGCCATCGTCAAGCTGGGCGAGAAGGTGACCGAGGCGCGCAAGCTGGTTGGCCAGATGAGCGACATCATGATCCAGGTGACCCGCTTCGTACTGGAAGTCACCCCGATCGGCACCTTCGGCCTGATCGCAGGCCTGGTCGGCAGCTATGGGTTCGAGAAGCTGCTGCCGCTGGGCCATTTCGTGCTGGCGTTGTACGTGGCCTGTGCGCTGCACATCGTGGTGGTCTACAGCGCGCTGCTGCTGGCGCACGGCCTGAACCCGCTGAAGTTCTTCCGTGGCGCCGCACCGGGCATGCAGGTTGCGTTCGTCAGCTCGTCCAGCTTCGCTGCGATGCCGGTGGCGCTGCGTTCGATCACCCACAACCTGGGCGTGAACAAGGACTACGGTTCGTTCGCGGTGCCGCTGGGCGCCAGCATCAAGATGGACGGCTGCGGCGCGATCTATCCGGCGCTGTGCGCGGTGTTCATTTCGCAGTACAGCGGCGTGCCGCTGACCCCGGAGCAGTACGTGGTGGTGCTGATCGCCTCGGTGCTGGGCAGCTTCGGCACCGCCGGCGTGCCGGGTACTGCGGTGATCATGGCCACGGTGGTGCTGAGCGCAGCCAATCTGCCGCTGGAGACCATCGGCTACCTGTATGCCATCGACCGCATCCTGGACATGATGCGCACGATGACGAATGTGACCGGCCAGATGCTGGTGCCGGTGCTCGTGGCCAAGGAGACCGGGTTGCTCGACCAGGCGGTGTATGACAATCCGTCCAGCAATGTGGGCGTGGACGATCCTGACCCGACCCCGCCACGCAGCTGAGGTTGCGTGGAGATGAAAGGCCCGCCTGACCGGCGGGCCTTTTGTTTGGGAGCTGGTTGGCGCGGTGGCGGCCAAGGCGGGTCCTGGTAGATCCACGCCATGCGTGGATGGAGGCAGTGCCGACCAACGGTCGGCACCCACCAGGGCAGGCGGCGCGATGCCGACCAAGGTCGGCACCTACCGGGGGCGCAA
>NZ_JBHHMJ010000357.1:0-330 GCF_042136455.1 Stenotrophomonas sp. 3diitr2024 | reverse complement strand
CCGCACGTGGGTCTGCTGCACCGTGGTACCGAGAAGCTGGCCGAGTCCAAGCCGTTCAACCAGTCGATCGGCTACATGGATCGCCTGGATTACGTGTCGATGATGTGCAACGAGCACGACAGGCAGATCGGCGGATCCTTGTCGAACACATTGTTCAGGCCCGCGGTCAGCTGCAGCCCCTTCATCCAGTCGATCTTGTAGCCCACCTGCATGTCGTGGAAGGTGTTGGAGCCCACCTTGTTGGTCGGCGAGGCGCTGGTGTACGACGAGTTGAAGCCCGGCATGTTGCACTCGTCCATGTACGAGCACTTCTCCTTCATGCTGGAGTAG
>NZ_JBHHMJ010000341.1:0-269 GCF_042136455.1 Stenotrophomonas sp. 3diitr2024 | reverse complement strand
ACGCGCGCCAGCGTGGCGGTGATGGCCGCGATCCTGTGTTTCCTCGCCTACAACTTCCTGTTCATCGCGCCGCGCTTCACCTTCGCCATCGGTGCACGCCAGGGCGTGATCACCGTGTTCCTGTTCCTGGCCGCGGCACTTGTCCTGGTCGATCAGCACGATGCCGTCTTCCTCGCGCTTGTAGATCGCGCCCGAGGGGCACGCCGAGACGCACGCCGGGTTCAGGCAGTGCTCGCACAGGCGCGGCAGGTACATCATGAAGGTCTTTT
>NZ_JBHHMJ010000335.1:0-332 GCF_042136455.1 Stenotrophomonas sp. 3diitr2024 | reverse complement strand
CCGCCTGCCGCCGAGCAAGGAAAAAACTAGCTGAACCCGCGTCTTCACAGGCTTTCGGCCTGATCGGGTCTCACCCGGTTCTGGCCCTGAGCGGCACCAGCGGGTAACCTTTGCGCCGGCGTTTCCGGGCACGTCCGGACGGCGTTTTTCCCCCTGTTCGGAACATCGATCAATGACGCAGAAAATTACGGTCATCCGCGGCGACGGCATTGGCCCGGAAATCATTCGTACGCGGATTGGCCCGGGCGCCCGGCGCCGTCGGCTTCATGTCCGGCCACTCGATGACCAGCGTCACGCCCTCGCCTGGCCACGGTGCGATCTGGCTGTCCAGG
>NZ_JBHHMJ010000328.1:0-269 GCF_042136455.1 Stenotrophomonas sp. 3diitr2024 | reverse complement strand
CAGGCCGAAGGTGCCGATCGGGGTGACTTCCAGTACGAAGCGGGTCACCTGGATCATGATGTCGCTCATCTGGCCAACCAGCTTGCGCGCCTCGGTCACCTTCTCGCCCAGCTTGACGATGGCAAAGCCCACCAGGCCGGTCGCCAGCGTGATCGCGCCCACGGTGATATGGCCGCCATACCACAGCCACAGCGCGAGCCCACAGGTGCCGGCAATCAGGAAACCGTTGACGATGGCGATGGTCAGGTCCATGCCGGTGGTTACCCGGG
>NZ_JBHHMJ010000315.1:0-324 GCF_042136455.1 Stenotrophomonas sp. 3diitr2024 | reverse complement strand
AACGCGTGCTGGCGCCCGCCCCTGACCGTAGATTCCATGTCCGACGGCAACGACACTGCAGTGCATGATGTCCACGCGGCCGACGCCGCTGACGAGCGCTTCCTGGTCCGCAACCCGCAGTGGCGGTACAGCCCGGGCCGCGCAGACCCGTGAACTGGCCGTACTGGCTGATGGTGGTCCAGTTGCTGCTGTCGTACGGATGGCGATCGGTCATGCCTGCGCTCACCTGCGGATTTTTCCCGCCGGAACCCTCCGCATACAGGCCGTGGCCGTTCTGGCCGAGCGTGCGCAATCGGCTGGACGCCACCCGGGCGGTTCCATCCA
>NZ_JBHHMJ010000304.1:0-11362 GCF_042136455.1 Stenotrophomonas sp. 3diitr2024 | reverse complement strand
GCCGGCCGTTGGCCGGCATCCCGGATACATCGCGCGCCCATTGCAGCCGGCCAGCGGCCGGCACTACCAGTCCAGCTGCTTCGGCAGCAGGCCCTGCAGCTCCTGCTCGGTCAGGTTGCGCCACTGGCCCGGCTTCAGCGCACCAATCTTGATGTTGTCGATGCGCACGCGGCGCAGCTGGGTCACGCGATAGCCGAACTCGGCGGCCATCAGGCGGATCTGCCGGTTCAAGCCCTGCTGCAGGGTGATGCGGAAACCGAACTTGGCGATGCGCGAAGTCTTGCATGGCAGCGTCATCTGGTCGTGGATGCGAACACCACGCGCCATGCCGCGCAGGAACTCATCGGTGACCGGCTTGTTCACCGCCACCAGGTATTCCTTCTGGTGGCCGTTCTCGGCCCGCAGGATCTGATTGACGATGTCGCCGTTGCTGGTCATCAGGATCAGGCCTTCGGACTCCTTGTCGAGGCGGCCGATCGGGAAGATGCGCTGTTCATGCCCGACGAAGTCGACGATGTTGCCCTTGACCGACGTCTCGGTCGTGCAGGTGACGCCGACCGGCTTGTTCAGCGCGATGTAGACGTGGCGGCGGGCGCCGGGCTTGCGGGCCACGCGCGCGCGCAGCGGCTGGCCGTCCACCAGCACCTGGTCTTCCTCGCCCACCACCGCGCCGGTGCCGGCCGGATGGCCGTTGACGGTGACCCGGCGGGCGGCGATCAGGCGATCGGCCTCGCGGCGGGAGCAGAAGCCGGTGTCGGCGATGTGTTTGTTGAGTCGGGTGGTCATCGCCCTATTATCCGGCATCGCCGCCCGCCGCGCTTCATGCCAGGCCGGGTGGATCGAGTTCTTCGCCGTCGAACACCCGGTTGCGGCCGGCACGCTTGGCCACGTACATGGCATGGTCGGCCCGGCGCAGCAGCGCGGCGAGATCGTCCTCGCCCGGCCGCCACTGCGCCAGGCCGATGCTGGCGGTGACCTCCAGGCCGGGCACCTGCAGCGCCCGGGCCGCCTCCGTGATGCGTTGGCGCAGGCGATCCAGGCGCGCCGACGCCGCCTCGCGGGGCATGCCCGGCATCAGCAGCAGGAACTCTTCGCCGCCCATCCGCACTACCTGGTCCTGGCTGCGTACCGCGGCACGCAATGCACGCGCCACCGCCACCAGCACCAGGTCACCCACGGCGTGGCCATGGCGGTCATTGATGTCCTTGAACAGGTCGATATCGAGGAAGCCGATCACCAGCGGGCCACGCTCGCGGTCAACCCGCTCCAGGTGGCGGGCCAACTGCTGCAGGCCGGCACGGCGGTTGGGCAGGCCAGTCAGGCCATCAGTCTCGGCCAGCTGGCGCAGTTCATCGCGCTGCTGGCGCAGGCGACCCAGCCGCTGGTTCAGTGCGTAGGCGGCCATCATCAGCAGCCAGGTCACCGCCAGCTGCAGGGCCTCCACGCGGTATTCCAGCAACCACGCCGCGCGGCAGGCGTCGGCCAGAATCAACACCAGCATCGGCGCCAGCGCCGCCAGCCCCGCCTGCGCCCAGCGGTCACCGCGCAGCCGTGCCCACACCCCGGCCATCAACGCCAGGCCACAGCCCAGCAGATAGGACACCTGCAGGCCCTGCGCCACCCAGGCCAGGCTGTCCCATGGCAGCCAGGGCACCAGTGCAGCCAACACCAGCAATCCCCAAAGCGCCACCAGCTGGAACGGACGCGAACGCGGCAACAGGCGATCACCGCCATTCAGCCGCCACAGCGCCGGCAGCACCAAGGCCTGCGTGGCCGCAGTCAACACCAGCAGCCACCAGGCACCGCGCTCGCCCACCGGCAACCAGGGTTCCGGATAGCCGCTGAGGCCACCGAGGATGGCCTGCCAAAGCACCAGCACGGTGGTACCGGCGATGTAGACCAGGAAACTGCGGTCGCGGGTGGTGAGGAAGGCCATCAGTGCCGACAACGCCAGTGCGATCGCCACGGCGATGCAGGCCGCGCGCACCAGCAGGCGGGCGGTATCGTTCTGCTGCACGGGACTGGGCGCGCCCAGCCGAAGGGTGGGTACCCAACGCGCCTTCAACGGCGTCTGCCACGACACCAGGAATGGATCGTGACTGCCCGCTGGCGGCACTGCCACCAGCCCGATGCCTGCGCGGAAGCGTGAGTCTCGGGTACGGGCATCGTGCATGTTGCCGCAGATCTCGCGATCGCCATACTGCACGCGGACTTCGCCAGCGAACACATTGAACACGTCCAGGGCCTGCGGTTGCCCCGACCAGCCGCCTGGCGGCGCAGGCACCTGCACCTGCTGCCGGTGACCGGCCAGCATGTCCGGCGTGCATGCGCGATGTGGAGTGGGTTCATCGGTGGCTGCGCCGACCAGCAGGTAATCGCGGCCGGCTTCGACGGCAGCGGCCCACAGTGGCCACGGCGTCGCCAACCACACCAGCAGTACGACCAGCACCGCCCCTGTTCCGTACTGCCACTGCCTGCCGCCCACGCCACGTCCTGTTCCTGCTTACGCCCGCGCCCACTGCGCGTCGCCCCTGGCAGGCATTATCGCAGCCGCGGCTGCAACGCATGTGTAGACCAAAGTCGCCGACGGCGTTCAACCTGCGGCAGGCGGGCCCTGCACCGCCACCAGGCGCACCGGCCGCAGGTCGGCCAGGGTCATCCGTTCCAGTGGCTGCGGTCGCTCGACCGCATAGCCCTGCAGGCCCTGCACCCCTAGCCGGGTCAGCGCGGCGGCGACTTCGGCGGTCTCTACCCATTCGGCCACCACCTCCATCTGCAGCTCGCGCCCCAGTTCACTGATCGCGCGCACGGTGGCGTGGCTGACCGGATCGGTATCCATGTCGCGCACGAAGGCCCCGTCGATCTTCAGGATGTCGGCCGGCAGCTGGCGCAGGTAGCCGAACGAGGACAGCCCGGAGCCAAAATCGTCCAGCGCCATCCGGCAGCCGCGCGCCTTCACCGCATCGATGAACGCGCGCGCCTGGCTGAGGTTGCTGATCGCTGCGGTCTCGGTGATCTCGAAGCACAGCTTGGAGGCCAGCGCGCGATTGCGCTCCAGCAGGTCGCAGACGAAGGCGAGAAAGCCGGGTTCGGCGATCGACTGCGCCGACACGTTGACGTTGCACAGTCCCAGCTGCCGCACATGCGCCGGGCACACCTGCAGGTGCCGGAACAGCAGGCCGAGCACGTGCCGGTCCAGCGCCACGGCCATGCCATAGCGCTCCACCGCCGGCATGAACTGGCCCGGCAGGTGCAGGCTGCCATCGCTGCCGCGCATGCGTACCAGCACCTCGTAGTGCAGGTAGGTGGGATCGCCGACGCGGGCGATGCGCTGCGCATACAGCACCATGCGGTTCTCGGCCATGGCCAGGCTGACGCCCTGCAGCCGCTCGGCTTCCCGGCGCCGTTCCTCCAACGCCATGCGGTTCTCGTTGAAGCAGTGCACGCGGTTGCGCCCGGCCTGCTTGGCCGCATAGCAGGCACTGTCGGCGGCGCTCATCAACCAGTTCACATCCGGTGCATCGGCGCTGACCTCGACCACGCCGATGCTGCAGCTCAACTGCGGGCTGCCCTCGCTCACCGGGAACGTCGCCTGCCCCAGATTGCGGATCACCCGCTGCAGCACGCGCTTGGCCTCGTCCTGCCCGGCATGGGCGAGGAACACCGCGAACTCGTCCGCACCCAGCCGGCCCACCCAGTCACCATCGCGCACCGCCGCCACCAGGTAATCGGCGAAGCTGCGCAGCATCTGGTCGCCGGCGGCATGGCCGAAGCTGTCATTGACCAGCTTGAAATGGTCCAGGTTGATGTAGCACAGCGCGTGCGTACCACCTTCGCTGCGCACCTGCAGCAGCGCGCGTTCGAGCAGGCGTTCGATCTCGCGCCGGTTGATCAGGCCGGTCAGCGGGTCATGGCTGGCGTGGTGCTCGATCTCGCGCGCCAGTGCATGGTTCTGGCTGACGTCTTCGATGATCGCGAACACCGACAGGGCGCCGCCGGCGCTGCGCACACCGGTGCCGCTCCAGCGGCCCCAGACCAGGCTGCCATCACGACGGCGGAAGCGCAGCTCGCTCGGGCGCAGCTGGCGGTCCCAATCGATGCGCCCCACCCCGTCAATGACCAGCTCGCCGTCCATCAGCAGGTCAGCCAGCGACAGCTGCAGCAGCACGTCGCGGCGATGATCGAGGATGTCGGCCATCGCCTGGTTGGCCTCGATCACCTTGCCTTCGGTATCGAGCTTGAGCATGCCGACGTTGGCCTGGTAGAACGCTGCGCGGAAGCGGCTCTCGTGTTCGGTCAGGTCCTTGCCGACGCGGCGCGCCAGGGCCACCGCCATCAGGCTGATCGCCAGCACCGACAGGCCCGCGACCATCAACGTGGCCAGCCTCACCAGCGTCGCCATCCGCAGCAGCGCCTGCGAGAACGCCTGGCTCTGCACCTTCATCCGGCGGTCGAGATCACGCAGTTGCTGCAGGTACTGGTCTCGTGTGGCTGTCAGTAAGGGGCCACCCTCGTGCCGCCGCTGCAACTCATCGACCAGGCGCTGCAGCGCCATCAGGTCCCCGTCGGTCTGCCGCCATAACGCGGTCGCTTCGCGGAAGGCACCGATATCGCGCGCGTAGCGGAACGAAAACACCAGGCGCGGAATGTCGGCGTGCGCGTTGCCCCCCTGCAGGAAGCCCTGCCGGGCCTTCTCTTCGTCAGGCTCCGCCTGTTCCAGCGCCAAGCGCGCCTGCAGATCGCCCAACGGCACCTGCAGGGCCTGGCGTGCATCGTCCAGGTCCTGGGCATCACCGCGCGCCAGGTAGCGACTGAGCGCGGCGGTCGCATCCTGCTGACCGCGCGACCAGTATCCCTGGCCGGCGATCCAGGCGGTGGAGGCCGCCTGCAGTTCCTGGATCAACGCCGACAGTGCGACCAGTCCGATCGCCATGCCGGTCAACAACGCAAATCGCAGTCCCAGCCCCCGGGTCATCGGCACCCGCCGGCTCTGTTGGTCCGTGCCACTCCTACCCATCCCGGATCCCCCCGAATGTGCTGCGGTGACAACCTCCTTTGGAACCGGACCAGCCTATGACCGGCAATGTGTTGACCATGCGAAAAAGGGGACGGAGGGGATTAAGTCGTATATGGCAGGCCATGCGCTTATGCCGAAAACGACTTAATCCCCTCCGTCCCCTTTTCCTGTATGCCGGCCCGGGGGTCGGCGTTGCTCTGGACGGCTGTGGGTGCGGCTTAGAAGCTGCGCGGGCCGCGCGGCTTGAAGCCATCACGACGTGGCGGGCGGCTGTCGCGGTCACCGCCGCGGTCGCCCCCATGGCCACCCGGACCACCCGGACCACCCGGACCACCACGACGCGGGCCACCGGGGCCGCCCGGACCACGCTTGTCGAAGCGCGGCTTGAACGGACGCGGGGCCGGGTTGATCTCTTCACCGGCCGCCAGCGGTCGCATCTGCAGCTGCTGGCCGGACACCCACACCTTCTGCAGGTGCGACAGCACGTCCGGCGGCATCTGTGCCGGCAGGTCCAGCAGCGAGAAGTCGTCGTGGATGTCGATGCGGCCGATGAAACGGCTTTCCAGGCCGGCTTCGTTGGCGATGGCGCCGACGATGTTGGCCGGCTTCACGCCGTGCTGGTGGCCGACCGAAATGCGGTAGGTCTCCATGCCCTGCTCCGGCGCACCACGCGGCGGAACCTCGCGGCGCGGACGCGGCTCGAAACCACCTTCGGCGTCGTCGCGACGCGGGCCACGCTCGAAGCGCGGACCCCGCTCGTTGCGGTCGAAGCGATCGCCACGCTCCGGGCGGTCACCACGGTCGAAGCGCTCGCGCGGCGCGCGCTCTTCACGCGGGGCACGCACCGGCGGCTGCAGCAGGAACGGGGTATCGCCCTGCAGCATCCGGGCCAGCGCGGCGGCGATCTCGATGGCCGGCACGTTCTGCTCGTTCTCGAAGCGCTCCAGCAGCTGGCGGTAGAAGTCCAGGCCGCCGGCGCCGAGCGTTTCGGTGATGCGCGAGGTGAACTTGTTGATGCGGGTGTCGTTGACCGCTTCCACGCTCGGCAGCTGCATCTCTTCGATCGGCTGGCGGGTGGCGCGCTCGATCTGGCGCAGCATGCCCTTCTCGCGCGGGGTGGCGAACAGGATCGCCTCGCCGCTGCGGCCGGCACGGCCGGTACGGCCGATGCGGTGCACGTAGCTCTCGGTGTCGTACGGGATGTCGTAGTTCAGCACGTGGCTGATGCGCTCCACGTCCAGGCCGCGGGCGGCCACGTCGGTGGCGACCAGGATGTCCAGCTTGCCTTCCTTCAGCATGGCAATGGTGCGCTCGCGCTGGGCCTGCTGCATGTCACCGTTGATGGCGGCAGCGGCCAGGCCACGCGCCTGCAGCTTGCTGGCCAGTTCTTCGGTGCCGGCCTTGGTGCGCGCGAAGATGATCATCGCGTCGAACGGCTCGACTTCCAGGATGCGGGTCAGCGCGTCCAGCTTGTGCATGCCGCTCACCCACCAGTAGCGCTGGCGGATGTTGGCCGAGGTGGTGGTCTTGGCCGCGATGGTCACTTCCACCGGGTCCTGCAGGTAGGTCTGCGCGATGCGGCGGATCTGCGGCGGCATGGTGGCCGAGAACAGGGCCACCTGGCGCTGCTCCGGCAGCTTCTTCAGCACCGCTTCGACATCGTCGATGAAGCCCATGCGCAGCATTTCATCGGCTTCGTCCAGCACCAGGGTCTTCAGCTCGGACAGGTCCAGGGTGCTGCGGTCCAGGTGATCGATCACGCGGCCGGGAGTACCGACCACGATGTGCACGCCACGGCGCAGGGCCGACAGCTGCTGGCCGTACGGCTGGCCGCCGTACACCGGCAGCACGCGGAAGCCCGGGATCTTCGACGAATAGGACTGGAATGCCTCGGCAACCTGGATGGCCAGCTCGCGGGTCGGCGCCAGGATCAGGGCCTGGGGCTTGATCTGCTGCAGGTCGATGTTGGACAGTACCGGCAGTGCGAACGCAGCGGTCTTGCCGGTACCAGTTTGGGCCTGGCCCAGCACGTCGCGGCCTTCCAGCATCGCCGGGATGGTGGCGGCCTGGATCGGCGACGGGGTTTCGTAGCCGATGGCGGTGACCGCCTGCATCACGGGCTCGGACAGGCCGAGCTGCGCGAACTGCAGCGGCGCTTGGGAATCTTTGGACATGGGGAACTCCGAAGGCACTGCCGTCTTCCTGGCAGTGCGATAAAAAGGGTGATGGTCCGCGCTTTGGGCGCCCTTCTTATCGCGTGCCCTGGCGCTGCTCGGTCGGAGGAGATTTCACTCGCTCAGAGCGGAATGATACCGCATTGATCCTGAACGAGGCGTACAGCTTTCCATGCGCGTGCCGTCGTGCCCCGTGCTGGCGCACAATACGCGCCCTCTCCCCGGCCCGGCCGCTGGCCTGCGCCCTCTTTCCAGGACCCCTCGCTCCATGCAGATTCTCGAATTCGACCTCGACGGCGACTACGTCGAACTCAAGCAGCTGTTGAAGCTGGCCGACCTGGTCACCAGCGGCGGCGAGGCCAAGATGGTCATCAGCGAGGGCCAGGTGCGGGTCGACGGCGAAGTCGAACTGCGCAAGGCCTGCAAAATCCGCGCAGGCCAGGTGGTCGAGTTCGCCGACAGCCAGATCCGCGTGCTGGCCGCTGGCTGATCCGAGGGTGTTCAGGCCACGCGCTGGGTCAGGTGCGAGGCGATCAGCTGCCTGAACGGCGCCACGCCCTGCGCCAGGCGCAGGCCCGCGACCCGCAGCAGGCGTGCCGGGCGACGATCGTCGGTGTACAGGCTGGCGATCGCGTTGGTGGCCTCGTACAGCGGCCGCGACGCCAACCGATGACCGCGCTGGTAGCTGGCCAGCATGCCGGCGGCGGCAATGTCGGCACCGCGCCGCTGCTGCGCGACGATGCCCTGTGCCAGCCGCTGTGCGCTGGCCAGTCCCAGATTGAAGCCGTGCGCGGTGACCGGGTGCATGCCCACCGCGGCATCGCCTATCAGCGCGGAACGCTCGCCGACGAAACGGTGCGCGTACACCCCCACCAGCGGATACGCCTGCGGTGTGGCCACCGGCTGCATGCGGCCCAGCCGATGCTCGAAGCAGGCACTGATGGCCTCACCGAAAGCCACCTCGTCCATCGCCAGCAGTTCTTCGATCTGCCGCGGCGGCAGCGTGATCACCGCCGATGCCTGGCCCTCGTTGAGCGGCAGCAGCGCCATCGTGCGGCCGTAGCCGAACCATTCCCAGGCAGTGTGGCGATGGTCGCGCTCGACCTGCATGCGGCACACCAGCATCGACTTGCCGAAGTCGCGCATCTGCGCACCGATGCCAAGCATGCGGCGGGTGGCGGAGAAGCGGCTGTCAGCCGCGACCAGCAGGCGCGCGCGCAGTTGACTGCCGTCATCGAGTCTGACCACGTGGCCCTGCGCATCGGCCTGCACGCCCAGCACCTTGCGCCCGTCGAACAGCTCCAGCCCATCCTGGCCCTGCACGGCATCCCATGCAGCACGGCGGATCAGGTGGTTGGGCACCAGCCAGCCCAGCGGCTGGCCATCAGCCTGACTGCTGGCGAAGGTCAACGCGAACGGCGAGCCGCCGTTCATCACCCTGGCATCGCGCAGCTCGGCGACTTCGGCCTGCGGCAGGCGCTGCCACAGCCCCAGTTGCTCCATGCTCTGCCGCGAGGCATGGGTCAGCGCGATCTCGCGGCCATCAAAGGCGGCGTCGGCCAGGGCCTGGCGCGGCTGCACTTCGACCAGCCCGACCTGCAGGCCACTGCCGGCCAGCGCACGCGCGAAGCACAGGCCCGCCGGTCCGGCGCCGACCACCACCACGTCCATCCTGCGCATGCGCGCCTCCTGCCGTTGATTCATTCCGGGCCAGCATAGCGCCGCGCGCATGACTGGCCTTGATCTGGATCAGGCCCGGCTACAGCAGTGCGAACACCAGCGCCAGGATCGACAGCAGCGATACGAGCCAGACCAGGCTGCGCACGTAGGGCACGCCTGCGGCATACAGCGGCAGGTAGACCACACGCGCCCAGACGTAGGCCTGCGCAGCCAGCGCCGTGGTGTCGTTGCTGCGCCCGGCCACGACCACCGCGATGGCGGCAGCGGCGAAGAACGGGAACGTTTCCAGGAAGTTGGCCTGCGCACGCTGCAGGCGGCCGGCCAGCGCGCTGAGCGGCTTTGCATCGCCATCGCGTGCCGAGGCATTCCACTTCATCCCGCGCTCGCGGGTGACCACGGTGGAGGTGGCGAAGATGTAGACAAAGCCCAGCAGCACCGACCAGGCCAGCATTGTCAGCTCAGTTGCCATCGTTCATCTCCTCAGGGTGCCGACGCGCGCAGGCTGTAACCGGCCAGGCGCCAGACCTGGTCTTCGTCGAAGCGGAACGAGACCAGCTCGCGCACCGGCTGTGCGCTGTTGGCGAAACGGGTCGGGAAGCTGACGTTGATGTACAGCCCTTCCGGCACTGCGGCGCCGGGGCTGTACTTGACCCGGGTGATGGTCGGCTGGCCACGCCCGGCCAGCGCACCCAGGCGCGTGCGCTCGGCGGCCAACTGGCTGACGAAGGTGGCTTTCGGCACCGCACGGCGCGCGACGGCCGAAGCGCCATCCCACAATTCGCCGGCGCGGTTGGCATCGACCAACTGCGCCGCCTTCAACGCAGCCGCGCCCATTTCCGCGTCCTGCTTCTGCACCTGGGCCTGCTGCGCAGCGGTCAACGCCGGGGCACCGGCAGTGGCGGGCTTCGCAGCCGCCGGCGATGCCGGGGCCGGGCGTGCCGGAGCCGGTGCAGGCGTGGCCGGCGCAGGTGCCTGCGCCAACGCAGTCAGGGGCAGCAGGGACAGCAGCAGGAGCACGCGCTTCATGGACACCGCCAGTTTTCTGGAGAGAACCGCAGTCTACGCCAGCGCGGTGACTATGCTGTCAGCGTGCCGGGGCGTCGCCCTCCACCGCTGCCGCATCAGCCTGCGCGGCGGGCGCGGCGGCGTTCCCTGGCGCCTGTTCGGCCACCGGCGGGGGCTCCGGCGGCGCTGGTGGCAGCGTCGCCACATCGATCTCCGACAGCGGGCTTTCGTCGGGACAGACCGCGTCCGGGAAGCCGAAGCGCTGCTTCAACGCCTGGCCACAACTGTTGATCGACTCCATGTCGGCGCCTTCGCGCTTGCACTGCTGGTCGAAGGCGACCAGGAAGGCGTCCTTGCGCTGCACGAAATCGTCGCCGCAGGCACGCATCTGCTTGATCCGTTCCAGATCGTCCTGCACCGCATTGGTGCCATCCAGGCCGTACTGGCGCAGTTCGTCCGGGGTCAGCAGGCGCAGGCTGCGGTTGGGCACGGTCATCATCAGATCGGCCACACCGACCGCCACGCCGTTGCGCTGCAGGTAGTCCTTCACGTTGTCGTAGACCTCGTGCAGCTCGCGGTTGAGCTCGGCGCGCGAGGTGGCCTTGGAGCTGATGCGCATCATGCGGTGGATGCCGACCTTGCCCGACAGCAGGCGGTTGTCGCCGGCGGCCAGCACGAACACGCAGGCGCTGTGGCAGATCGAGCCTTCGCGCACCCAGATGGTCCAGCCCGATTCACCGATGCTGTCACCGGCGACGATCGCCGACTCCACCTGCCCGCCACTGGAATCCAGGTCAAGGATGCGCTTGTGGATCTTCTGCTGGTCGGCCACCACCGCCAGACGCCACATCATCTCGGCGAAGCCCGGATTGATCTTGCCGGCGTAGCGCACGCGCATCAGGCCACGCTCGGCGCACGGGGCCAGGGCCTGGGTGATCTGCTCGCGCTGCAGGCCTTCCAGCTCGACACCGTCGCCAGCCTCGCCGGCGTACTCGGTGCTGCAACTGATCCAGGCGCGCCCATTCTCCAGCTGCGCCTGCGGCCACGGCCGGTCCTCCCGGCTGCGCGGCGGTGCCGGCGGCGGCGGTGCGTCAGCCGCATTGATCGACACCATGTTCTCGCCATCGCTGGCCGGCGCCCGCGCGGCCTTGTCGGCGGCAGTCACATTGCCCGGATTCTCCAGCTGGCTGCAGCCCGCCAGGGCCAGGCACAACAGGGGCAACCAGCGGAGTTTGGCGGACATCGGGCAACCGGTCTTCACGTGAGCAGGAGCCACAGTCTACCCGTCCAGGCCGCGCATTCAGTGCGTGGTGATGAACCCCTTCTGACCCTTGGGGAAAAAGCGTGTCGACCAAGGTCGACACCTACCAGAGCGGGATGCCCTTCCGACAGATCGCAGGAACCTGTCGAAGGCGGGGTGGGTCCGGTTGCGGGAGTGTCCGCGGCATGGATGCCGCGGCCAAGCCCCCAAGGACGGGTTTACGGC
>NZ_JBHHMJ010000289.1:0-418 GCF_042136455.1 Stenotrophomonas sp. 3diitr2024 | reverse complement strand
ATCGAGGAGGACCGCGAGCAGTTGTTCGACGAGGCGCACCGCCTGCAACTGGATCCGGCGGCCATGAAGCAGGTCGGCCAGCTGTCGGACGCCACGGCGCACCTTCGGCGCCGCCGCGTGGCGGCAGCGAACTGCATCCGGAACCGCGCCAGGCCCTGCGCTTCCCGCAGGTCAGCAGCAGCGCCATCTCGCTGAGCAACTTCTGGTACCAGCAGCCGACCCAGTACGAAACCTGGATGGGCGAACTGTTCAGTGACTGGTCCGAGAACTTCTCGACCGAGTTCAAGGTCTCGCACATGGCCTCGCGTGACATGGACCGCTCCCGCGAAGCACGCCAGGAAGCGGCGGCAATGCTCGACAATGTCGCGCAGATCAATGCCTCGCTCGGCGACGGCATGCGCGAAGTCTCCGAGTGCGC
>NZ_JBHHMJ010000282.1:0-440 GCF_042136455.1 Stenotrophomonas sp. 3diitr2024 | reverse complement strand
ATAATGGGCGGCTCGCTACGAAGGAAACTTCGCAGCACACGGGAACGGCGCTGAGGCCACTTCCCCGGATCTTTGAAAGTATGCGCAGGTATCTTGTGAAGGCGCCTGCAGGAAGGATGATTGTCCATCTTGCAGACGTTTGATCAAGCAACTATTAATTGTTTTAAAGCAAGCGATACGTTGCCAGAATCAATCATCTGCAGCTTTAAATTTTGATCTTCGGATCATGTAGTTTTAAGTGAAGAGTTTGATCCTGGCTCAGAGTGAACGCTGGCGGTAGGCCTAACACATGCAAGTCGAACGGCAGCACAGGAGAGCTTGCTCTCTGGGTGGCGAGTGGCGGACGGGTGAGGAATACATCGGAATCTACTCTGTCGTGGGGGATAACGTAGGGAAACTTACGCTAATACCGCATACGACCTACGGGTGAAAGCAGGGGA
>NZ_JBHHMJ010000276.1:0-13231 GCF_042136455.1 Stenotrophomonas sp. 3diitr2024 | reverse complement strand
GCTGGCACGCTCAGCGTCGACCAGCAGCAGCGCGTGGCGGCAGCACGCGCCCTGATCGGCCGCCCGGCGTTGCTGCTGGCCGATGAGCCCACCTCGGCGCTCGACCGCGACGCGGCCACCGCGTTCCTGCAGCTGATGTCGGCGCAGTGCCAGGCAGCCGGCACCACAGTGCTGGTGGTCAGCCATGACGACAGCCTGGAGCGGTTGTTCGACCGCACGATTGCCCTGTCGCAGATCAACCAGGCAGGTGCCGGCCATGCTTGAGCTTGCCTGGGCCAGTCTGCGCAGCCGTGCGTTGAGCGTGGGCCTGACCGTGCTGGTCATCACACTCAGCATGGTGCTGCTGCTGGGTGTCGAACGTGTGCGCATGCAGGCGCACGAGGGTTTCGCCAGCACCGTGTCGGGCACCGACCTGATTGTCGGTGCGCGTTCGGGGCCGGTGAACCTGCTGCTGTATTCGGTGTTCCATATCGGCGACCCGACCAACAACGTGTCCTGGCAGTCCTACCAGGAGCTGTCCGCGCTACCGCAGGTGAAGTGGGCGGTGCCGTTGTCGCTGGGCGATTCCTGGCGCGGCTACCGCGTGGTCGGTACCAGCGGTGGCTATTTCGAGCACTACCGCTATGGCGCCGGGCACGCGCTTGCGTTCGCGAACGGACGGCCGTTCGATGACCTGTATGACGTGGTGATCGGTGCCGAGGTGGCACAGGCACAGAAGGTTGGTCTCGGTGACCAGATCGTGCTGGCGCATGGCACCGGCGCGGTCACCCTGGCCACGCATGCCGACAAGCCATTCCGTGTCGCCGGCATCCTGCAGCGAACCGGCACGCCGGTGGACTCGTCGCTGCTGGTCTCGCTGGCGGCGATCGAAGCGATCCATGTCGACTGGCGTTCGGGCGTGCAGCTGCGCAGCCAGAGCGTCAGCGCCGAGCGGGCGCGTCATCTGGATCTGACCCCGACCAGCATCACCGCCTTCATGCTGGGCCTGAACTCGCGCATCGCCACGTTCTCGGTGCAGCGCAGGATCAACGAATACCCGGACGAGGCGATGCTGGCGATCCTGCCCGGCGTCACACTGCAGCAGTTGTGGCAGTCGCTGGGCATGGCCGAGCGGGCGCTGCAGCTGATCAGCGCAATGGTGGTGGCACTGGGCATGGTCTCGCTGGTGGCGCTGCTGGTCTCGACCCTGCAGGAGCGGCGGCGCGAGATGGCGATCCTGCGTGCCACCGGTGCGCGGCCGGGTTACATCGCCGGCCTGCTGGTGGTGGAAGCGGTGGCGACCAGTGCGGTGGCCTGCGTGCTGGCGCTGGCGCTTCTGGTCGCCGCCAGCATGGCCGGGCGCGGCTGGGTACTGGCCACCTTCGGCCTGTCGATCACCCATGTCTGGCCGGATGGCCGCGAATTGGCGTGGGTTGGGGGCGTGCTGCTGATCGGCGCCGTGGCCGGGCTTGTGCCGGCATGGCTGGCCTACCGGCGCACCGTGGCCGATGGCCTTTCACCGGGAGGTTGAGCATGCGCTGGATGCGGGCATTGCCGATGGTGCTGGCGCTGTCCGCCTGCGAGCGGCCGGTGGATACCGGTGTGCAGGCGTTGCCCCCTTCGCCGGTTGTCGACCGCGCTGACCCTGCGGATGCGGCAGAGCAGGAACTGGACTGGCTGCAGATGATGCCCAAGGACGAGCTGGCCGCGCTGGAGCGGGGCGAGGGCCCGGAGGTCGAGCACAACGGCAACCGGCGCATGCCGCAGTTCGGTACGTTCCGTACGGTGGATACGGTGCTGCAGCGACCGGTGCGCCTGCCGGGCTACGTGGTACCGCTGGCCAACGCGCAGGACGGGCGGCTGACCGAATTCCTGTTCGTGCCGTACTACGGCGCCTGCATCCACGTGCCACCACCACCACCGAACCAGATCGTGCACGTGGTGCTGCCGCGCCCGATCGAGATGCCGGACATGTACTCGCCGCTCTTCCTGGCCGGCACCCTGCGTGCCGAACGGTTGGACGACGATCTGGCCGGTTCGGCCTACACCATGCGTGACGCACAGTTGAGGCCCTATGAACCGTAGTTGCCTGCTGCTGGTGCTGGGGTGCGTCGGGTTGGCAGGCTGTACGGCGCCGGGCGGCGACGCCGTGGTGGTCACGCCGCAGGACAAACCGGCGCCCTCCGCCACGGCCGAAGCCCCCATCGACCGTTGGGACGCGTTGCGACCCGACGAAGTGACCTACCAGCGCCCGCCGCCGCAGATCGGCCTGTCACGCGGTGGCATGGACGGCGTGGGCGGGCTGATCGACGACACCGGCTCAGGCACGCCGCCGGGGCAGGAGATCGACCATTCCAGCCCGGATCACGCCAAGCAGTTCGGCTCCTCGCGCGTGGTCGACGCTGTCGATGGTCGCGTGGTGGATCTGGATGGTTACGTGGTACCGCTCGGCACCAACGATGCCGGCCTGGTCGATGAACTGCTGTTCGTGCCGTTCTACGGGGCCTGCATCCACGTGCCGCCGCCGCCACCCAACCAGATTATCCACGTGACCCTGGCGACGCCGATCGCGTTGGGCGATCTGTGGGATCCGTACCGGCTTGCCGGCCGCCTGCAGGTGAAGCGTTTCGACGCGGACATCGCCAGCGCGTCCTACGATGCTGCGGCGGCCACGCTGACGGCGATCCACAACTGATGCCGCGGCGCTGGATCATGGCTGCCGGGGTGCTGGGCGCAGTCGTGCTGCTGGTGTGGTGGCAGCGGCAGCGCGCCCCCATCGCGCCACCGGCGGTCGCGTTTCCGGCGCCTTCTTCCGACGCCAGCCAACGCATCGAACAGCGCCTGGGTGATGACCCCGCGTTTCGCAACGACGTGCTCTTCCTGCTCGCAGCAACATTGCGCGACCGCTGCCAGCCGGCGCAGGCGGGGCTGCTGGCGCGCATGGCCAATCGTGCATCGCTGCCGGTGCTGGCGGCAGTCAGCGCGGTGACCCAGCAGGACCCATCGCTGGACCGGCCGATCTACCAGTACATCCAGCACCGCGCCGATGCGACGCCGTGCGGGCAGCCGCTGCAGATGCCGTTGGCCGGTGGGCGCAGCATGGCCGTGGACATCGAACAGTACGCGCGCACGTTTCCGGACAGCTACTTCGACCCGCAACGCAGCAGCGAGCCGCGGGATTTCGGTGGACTGCCGTTGCAGCAGCGTGCCGGCAATGCCTGCAACAACGTGGTGTATTCGGTGCTGCCGCTCGGTGGCACCGACTGGCGGTGCAGCAGCCTGCGCGCGAATGCCCGTGCGCGGGTGCGCGGCCTGTGCGAGGACGAGCTGCGGCGCCAGCATGGGGGAACTGGCGGGGAACTGGACATGGCCGTGGGGCAGGGGATGCAGGCGGCGGTGGTATCGGCGATCGCCGCGCTGCCCGAAGACTGCCGGTAAACGTTAATCAGTAGAGCCAGGCCATGCCTGGCTGGCGGCGCAGTCGAGCAAGCCCGCCTCTACAAAAGCTGAATCGGTGGACTTCGAAGATCATAACTATACAGGACATCCTGTATAGTTATGATCATACTCCACCTCACCAGGTTCTCCCATGGCTTTGTCCCAGCCCCTGGCCGGTGCGCCGGCCCTGTCGCGTGCCCGTCGCTGGGCACTGCTGTTCACCGTCGCCGCCGGCCTGCTGCTGGTCACGCTCGACAACTCGGTGCTGTACACGGCACTGCCGACGCTGACCGAGGAACTCTCTGCCAGTGCCGGCCAGGCGCTGTGGATCATCAACGCCTATCCGCTGGTGATGGCCGGCCTGCTGCTGGGTGCGGGTACGCTGGGCGACCGCATCGGTCACCGGCGCATGTTCCTGATCGGCCTGGTGGTGTTCGGCGTCGCCTCGCTGGCAGCGGCGCTCGCCGACTCCGCAGCGCAGCTGATTGCCGCACGTGCGTTCCTGGCGGTCGGCGCGGCCGCAATGATGCCGGCCACGTTGGCGCTGATCGGCCTGAGCTTCCACGAAGAGCGCGAACGCAACATCGCCATCGCAATCTGGGGTTCGGTGGCCATCGTCGGTGCGGCGCTCGGGCCGATCATCGGCGGCTGGCTGCTGCAGCACTTCTGGTGGGGCTCGGTGTTCCTGATCAACGTGCCGGTGGTGGTGGTCGCCTTCGTGGCCACGCTGCTGCTGGCACCGGAAGGCCAGCGCGACACCTCGCGGCCGTGGGACCTGGTTTCGTCGCTGCTGGCATTGGCAGCACTGTCCGGCCTGGTGCTGGCGATCAAGTCGCTGATCGCGACGCCGCCGTCGTACGCCCTGGGCGGGGGCGCGCTGCTGTTGGCCGTCATCAGCGGCGCAGCGTTCGCACGCCGCCAGCAGCAGCTGCCGTACCCGCTGCTGGACTTCGCGATCTTCCGCAACCCGGCGTTCCTGGCCGGCACGCTGTCGGCAGTGTTCACCCTGTTCGCCATGGCCGGCCTGCAGCTGGTCACCACCCAACGCTTCCAGCTGGTGGCGGGCTTTACGCCGCTGCAGGCGGGCCTGCTGGTGTCAGTGGCAGCGCTGGGCAGCCTGCCCAGTGCGCTGCTCGGCGGCAGCATCCTGCACCGAGTGGGCCTGCGCCCTTTGATCTGCGGCGGCCTGGCCGCAGGTGCGCTGGGCGTCGGCGTGGTGGCGTTCGGCTTCCCGCACGGCCTTGGTTGGGTCGTCGCGGGCATGGCGATCATGGGCTTTGGCATGGGTTCGGCCATCTCGGTGGCGTCCACGGCCATCCTCAACAACGTGCCGGCGCATCGTGCGGGCATGGCCTCGTCGGTGGAAGAGGTGTCCTATGAGTTCGGCGGCCTGCTGGCGGTGGCGATGCTGGGCAGTCTTAGCGCTGCGATGTACAGCGCGTTCCTGCCGGTCTCGGCCGATATGCCGGCGCTGGCCCGCGAGGGTTTCACCCAGGCGCTGCATGCCGCGCGCGCGAGCGGGCAGGGCGAGTGGTTCGCACTGGCTGCGGCGGCATATGACCGTGGCTACCAGATCGTGCTGCTGGTGATCACGGCGGTGCTGGGAGCGGGCGCGACGATCATCGCGCGCCTGCTGCGCGGCCGCGTTGGCAGCCGCGAGGGCGCGGCCGATCGCGTAAAATGACGCGATGAGAACCAGCAAGCGCGACCGCATCCTCGACGCCGCCGTCAACGTGATCAATCGTGACGGCGTGCGCGCGGTGACCTTCGAGTCGGTGGCGGCCGAGGCCAAGCTGACCCGTGGCGGCCTGCTCTACCACTTCCCGTCGCGCGAGGCGCTGCTGCGCGGCATCGACGAGCACCTGGTACAGGCCTGGGAGTCGTCGATGGAAACGCTGCTGGGCAAGCGTGCGGACGAAGCCTCGGCGCTGGAACGTTACCAGACCTTCGTGCGCGTCTCGGCGCAGAGCGCTACCCGTGCCGAGCTGATGTTCATGCTCGAATCGGCCGACCCGGACGCCGATGAGCGCCCGTGGGGCCCGGCGGTACGCCGCTGGGCGCCGTTGCCGCCGTCGGCCGGGCAGAATGACCCGGCCGCGCTCGACAATTTCGTAGCACGGCTGGCCGCCGACGGCCTGTGGATCTACGAGGCGATGTACGAAGGGCAGCTGGATGAAGGCGTGCGCGCCCAGGTGGCCGAGCGCATCGCCGGGCTGCTGGCGAAGTCTGACGGCACGTCCAGTTGAGCGGCCGGTCGGCGCGCAGACTTCGCCCGTGGTAGAGCCGACCGCTGGTCGGCTGCTCTTCGGTCAGATCGCGAAAATGCCGCATCGGTAGAGTCGATCGTTAGTCGACTGCCCTTCGGTCGGACAACGAACATCCCGCGCGTCGCGCGATAGTCGACCAGCGGCCGACTCTACCTCTCACCCTTTACCCAGCCTGGGCGGCGCTCGCGGCCAACCAGGCCCTGGGCGACGCCCCCAACCGCTTGCGGAACGCCTTCGACAACGACGCGGTATCGGCAAACCCTACCTCGACCGCTACCTGCTTGACTGCCACGCCGGCCCGCAGCTGCGCGCAGGCCAGGCTCAGCCGCCAGTCCAGCAGATAGGCGGCCGGCGTCGCCTGCATCACCTCCTTGAACACTGCCGCGAATGCGCTGCGCGACATGCCGGCGATCGCGGCCATACGGGGCAGCGTCCATTCGTCCTGCGGTGCCTGGTGCATCGCCACCAGCGTGCGTGCCAGCCTCGCGTCGGACAGCCCGCGCATCAGTCCATGACTGACACCCGCTGCATCCGGGTGGTCGACCACCCAGCGCAGGATCTGGATCAGCGCCACCTCGAACAGGCGATTGGTCAGCAGCCGTGAACCACAGCGCTGGCGATCGGCCTCGGCAAACAGCAGCTGCAGGGTGTCATCCAGTTCGCCGATCGCGGCCAGTGGCACCACCATCACCGGCGGCAGCGACTGCACGATCGGATTACGCGCGCCGCCATCGAAATCCAGCGTGGCGCAGGTGAAATCCGGGCCTTCCAGCGGTGCATTGAAGAACACATGGTGCAGCGGTTGCGGATACAGCAGCAGGCTGGGTGTGTCGATCTTCAACCGGGGCAGCGCGCTATCGCAGTCGGGATGACGGACCTCCATTTCACCCTGGCGCAGGATGTGCAGGAAGGCACGACCGGGCTGCGGCTCGAAGACGTGCTGCCCGCACAGCGGGCCACTGTGGAACAGCGCCGCCTGCACCCGGAAGCGTTCCAGCAGGCAGGAGAGTCGATCTGGCGCAAGGGCGGCGGCGGGCATGATCATGGACGTATGGACAACATGTGCGGAGAATTACGACTGATGCGTCCGGAGAGTCTACCTAGGATGGGCAGGTCGTCCAATCCCGGACGCTTTCCCAAGGAGATCCACCATGTCCCGTGTCCCCCTGATCGATGCCGCCAACACCACCGCCGACCGCCAGGCCCTGCTGGGTCAGGTCCACGCCGCTTTCGGCGCCACCCCGGCCATGTTCCGCGCCGTGGCCAACTCGCCAGCCGCCCTGCAGAGCATGTGGGGTTCGTTCGGCGCGCTGGGCGGCGGTCGCCTGTCGCCGCTGCTGGGCGAGCAGATCGCCGTGGCCATCGCCAACCGCAACGCCTGCGAGTACTGACTGGCCGCGCACACGGCATTGGGCCGCAAGGCCGGCGCCAGCAGCGAGCAGATGACCGCCGCGCAGATCGGCCAGTCCAGCGACCCGGCCACTGCGGCGGCGCTCGACTTCGCGTTGAAGGTGGTCGAGCAGCGTGCGCAGATCGCCGACGGCGACGTGCAGGCGCTGCGCGCGGCTGGCTTCGATGATGAGCAGATCGTGGAGATCCTCGCGCATGTGGCGCTCAACCTGTTCACCAACTACGTCAACGTAGCGTTCGACGTGCCGGTGGACTTCCCGAAGGTCGCGCTGCGCTGAGTGCAATTGCTCCGGGCAGCAGAGTGCTGCCCGGACTCAGGCCCGCAGCTCAGTGGCTACGCCGGCTGGAAGCTGAAACCGCGTTCGCGCAGCGCTCTGATGTAGCCGTTCCCGTCGAACGCATCTGCAATATCGAGCATCGCAAGCGTGGTTGATCTTCCCGCAGTTACGGTTTCCACTGCGCTGAGCCAGGCCTCGCGTCGAAGCGTGTCCAGCTCGTTGCTGCCAGTCGCTGTCACGTGCATATCCATAGGCACGTCATGCCCACACATGCCAAGGGCATCGCCCTGCGCCCAGGCCTTGGACTGAACACGGGCGGTATCGTGAAGGCGACGGAGTCGTTCGACCTGCACCGCAAACCGTGTCGTGTCATCCAGTGCAGGATGCGGTTTACCGCAGTCGTCAGCTGCCGCGATGTCGATAGCCAGTTCAGTGCGCGGCACGAAGTAGCGGGCTCCACCCGCGCGTCCTATCCTGCGCAGCTCCTTGCAGAATGCCTTCGGCGACTCCAGCTGATGCCTGGCCATGACGGCCTTGCGCAGCGCTCTGGCCGCGAAGTGGGGACGCAGGCGTTCCAGCTCGATTGGATCGATTCCGCACTCATTCAATGCCGCTTGCCATTCTGCATGGACGTCCGCCGGCAGAACATTCTTCAGGGTCAGGTTGTCGGGATTGTGGTGGATGGTTTCGGCTTCAGACACCGCACGGGCCAGTGTGAACAACGCGCTCAGTCCCGAGCCCTCCCATCTGCCGGTGATGTCCACCTTCGGCCGGCCCAGAATGGTGTGCGCAACCGCGGCAATGCGTCCTGCTTCGCCCGTCACGCATCGCATCGATCCGGGTAGCGCGGTGGGGACGGGCAGGATCCACAGGTGGGCCTCTTCACGCCTTGCCTGCCAGAGCGCCGGACCTTCTGCACGGATCGTGGGGGGGGGCAGGGCATCCGTTACCTTGGTTCCGCGGCTTCCGGAAGCCGGCGCACCTGCCAACGTACGGTGCACGGAAACATCAAGGGAAACCGACAGCAGTGAACGTGGTTGCCGGGCAGCCGACATGGGAACTCCAGAAAGGACCATGATGAGTGTCCTCGATGGTGCGTGGCGCGCCGATTGCTGGCTATCGGACTACGATGATTTCGCCTTGGCTGGGCGAGGGGCCCGGAAGCCGTTGCGGTAGAGTCGACAGTTAATCGACTGCTCGTCCTACAGGTGCCCGGAAACCTCGCGCCACGAGTGATAGTCGACCCTACGCAGCGGAGATTACCGGTCGTCCGCCTGCAACCGGTCCGGATGGGTATACACATTGAACCCGCTCTCCCGCGCGAACCCGACCAGGCACAGGCCGGCACTGCGGGCCAGGTCGATCGCCAGCGCGGTCGGTGCCGAGACTGCAGCCAGTACGCTGGCACCGGCGCGCACCGCCTTGCTGACCATTTCGTAGCTGGCCCGGCTGGAAATCACCAGCAGGCCGCCTTCGATGGCGTGTTCGTTGTGGTGCAGCGCACCGATCAGCTTGTCCAGTGCATTGTGGCGTCCCACATCCTCCCGCAGCCAGCCGATGCGCCCACTGGCATCGGCCCAGGCCGCGGCGTGGGTGGAGCCGCTTGCCGCATTCATCGGCTGGTGCTGCGTCAGCGTGGCCAGCGCGCGCTGCAGAGCGGCGGGCGAGTAGCTGCGTCGCTCGCGGATCTGCGGCAGTGGGCGCAGCACTTCTTCCAGCTGGCGCGTGCCGCACAGGCCACAGCCACCACGACCGGGCAGCAGGCGTCCATTGGACGGGTCCAGGTCGGCACCGGGTGCCTCCTCAGCCACGGTCATCTGTAACTCGATGCCTTCCAGCTGCGGGCGGATGTCGATCGACAGCAGCTGCGAGGGGGTGTCGATCAGGCCTTCGCTGAGCGAGAAGCCGAGCGCGAAGTCTTCCAGGTCGCACGGTGTGGCCATCATCACCGCAAAGGCGGCGCCGTTGTAGCGCAGCGCCACCGGCACTTCTTCGGCCACCACATCGACCTGCTGCTGTTGCCCCTCGTTGCGCCAGCGCTGCAGCGGGCGTTGGGCGGTGCCGGCAGGTGGGGTGTGCGGCGGGATCGAATCAGGCATGCAGCGCGTCCGGACAAGGGAGAAACGCGGGCGGGCCACCGCCTGCGGTTTCGAGGATAGCGCAGTGGTCGCGCGCAGACGCGGCTGTAACCGTTGCCATGGCAGGTTGTGCTGAAAACCGCCTGTACCCTCTGGCGAAGCCGCGCAGGCCGTGCTTGACTGTGCGGCTGGTCGTGCCATTGACTGCGCCGCCGGACCGCGTTGTGCCGATTGTTGCTGCGTTCCTTCCGTAAGGTTCCCTAACATGTCCGAGCAGAAACCGCCGCGTTACAAGCCCTACAACCAGCCGGCCGGCGGCTGGGGTGCCGCCGGTGCCACCGCCAAGGTGCTGCTGCAGCAGAGTGTGATCGGCAAGGGGTCGAAGGCGCTGCTGGCGATGAACCAGCCCGGTGGCTTCAAGTGCCCCAGCTGCGCGTTCCCCGATGCCGACGAACGCAGGAAGCTGGAGTTCTGCGAGAACGGCGCGAAGGCACTGGCCTGGGAGGCTACGGAGTTCCGGGCCGGCCGCGAGTTGTTCGCCCGCCACACCGTCACGGAGCTGATGGCGCAGACCGACTACTGGTTGGAGATGCAGGGCCGGCTGACCGAGCCGATGCGCTACGACGCAGCCACCGACCACTACGTGCCGTGCAGCTGGGACGATGCCTTTGCACTGATCGGTCGCCACCTGCAGGCGCTGGACAGCCCACACCAGGCCGAGTTCTACACCTCCGGGCGCACGCCCAACGAAGCGGCGTTCCTGTATTCGATCTTCGTGCGCGAGTTTGGTACCAACAACTTCCCGGACTGCTCGAACATGTGCCACGAGCCGACCAGCCGCGGGCTGCCGCCGGCCATCGGGGTGGGCAAGGGCACCATCGTGCTGCAGGATTTCGAGCACGCCGAGGCGATCTTCGTGATCGGCCAGAACACCGGCACCAATTCACCGCGGATGATGAGCAACCTGGTCGATGCGCGCAAACGCGGCATCCCGATTGTGGCGGTCAATCCGATGCCCGAGCGCGCGCTGATCCGCTTTGCCGAGCCGCAGGACGTGGTGCAGATGGCCACGTTCGGTTCGACCGAGATCACCAGCGAGTTCGTGCACATCCGCATCGGCGGCGACCTGGCCCTGATCAAGGGCATGATGAAGGTGATGTTCGAGCGCGAGGCGCAGGGCGAGCGCGTGCTCGACCATGATTTCCTGTCAGAACACACAGTGGGCCTGGAGGCGCTGCGCGAGGATGTGCTGGCGCAGGACTGGGACCAGATCGTGCAGGTGTCCGGCATCTCGCAGGCGCAGATACGTCGCTGTGCGGAGATCTACATCCGCTCCAAGGCCACTGTGATCTGCTACGGCATGGGCCTGACCCAGCATCAGTACGGCTCGCGCCTGCTGCAGCAGGTCGCCAACCTGCTGATGCTGCGTGGCAACTTCGGCAAGCCCGGTGCTGGCATAGGGCCGATCCGTGGTCATTCCAATGTGCAGGGCGACCGCACCGTCGGCATCGACGAGAAGCCCAAGCAGGCCTACCTGGACCGCGTGCAGCAGGTGTTCGGCTTCGATCCGCCGCGTGAGCATGGCCACCATGTGGTCGAGTCCATCGAGGCGATGCTGGACGGCAGCGCCAAGGTGTTCATCGGCCTGGGGGGCAACTTCATCCATGCGGTGCCCGATACGCCTCGCGCGTATGAAGCGATGCGTGGGCTGGACCTGACCGTGGGCATCGCCACCAAGCTCAATCGAGGTCATCTGGTTCATGGCCGCGATGCGCTGATCCTGCCGGTAGTGGCGCGCTCGGAGCGCATCGTCACGCCGGCCGGCGAGCAGTTCGTCACCATCGAAGACGCGATGTCGAACGTGACCGCCTCGCGCGGCGTGCTCGAACCGGTCAGCACGGAGGTGCTGCCCGAGGTCGAGATCGTCTGCCGCATGGCGATGGCTGCGCTGCCGCACAGCAAGGTCGACTGGGCGCGCTGCATGCACGACTATGCACCTATTCGCGAACTGATCGCTGCCGTGTACCCGGAGATCTACACCGGCTTCAACGAGCGCATCCAGCAGCCGCACGGTTTCCATCTGGACATTCCGCCGCGCCGCCGCGTGTGGCCCACGCCCAATGGCAAGGCCAACATCCTGGTGATGCCCGGCCTGGACGTCGACGATCCGGTGCACGATCCGGACATGTTGCGGTTGGCCACCGTGCGCTCGCACGACCAGTACAACACCACCATCTACAGCTACAACGATCGCTATCGCGGCGTGTACAACGATCGCATGGTGCTGTTCATGAACATCGAGGACCGGCTGGCGCGCGGGCTGGAGAAGGAGGCGCGGGTCAGCCTGGAGACGATCAGCCGCGATGGCGTGCAGCGGCGCGTCGAGGGCCTGACCGTACTGGACTACCCGATGCCGCGCGGCGCGCTGGCCGGTTACTACCCGGAACTGAACCCGTTGTTGCCACTGGACTACTACGACCGGATCAGCGGCACGCCCGCTGCCAAGTCGATTCCGGTGCGGATGAGTGCAATGGCGGCGGCGACTGCGTGACACGCGCATCGGCTATCATCGGCAGGTGAACCTGCCTGGCCTGCTGCTGCGATGGATGCTGCTTGTCGCCCTGGTGCTGAATGCACCGGCGCTCGCGCTTGCCTCATCTTCGTACAGCGGGTCGGCCAACCAGGATCACTGCGCTGCACCGCACTCGGCCGCGATGGCGGCAGCCGGCTGCTGCGATGATGCGGCCCCGGCGGCCTGCCAGAGTGGTGAGTGTGAATGCCCGCCGGCCTGCCTTGGCATGCTGGCCATGTCGAGCGGTATGCCCGCCTCGCCGTGGCGCGAGGCGCCGGTAGCCGCCAGTACCCGGCAACGCGCACCGCCGCCGATGCCGGACCCGTTGCGGCCCCCTATCGCGTGATTCCCTGCAGGCCTCAAGCGCCTGCCGTAGCTGCTCGACTTTTCTCGACGCTGCCTGTGCCTTCGATGCGCGGGCGACGGGCCGCGTTGCCCGCCTCTGCAAAGGAATCACGCAATGAACCGTACTCTCTCCCTCGGCCTGCTGCTGGGTACCGTGTTGGCCACGACCGCCTGTGCACGTGCCGCCGAAGAATCCGCCGCCGCACCGATCGCCAGCGCAGCACCGGTGGCACCGATCCAGGCCAGCCCGGCCAAGGTCGATCCGGCCTTGCCGGTGGCCATCGTGCACAAGACCGCCAGCTGCGGCTGCTGTGGCATCTGGGTCGACCACCTGGAGGCCGCCGGCTTCCAGGTGGAGGTGCATGACACCGACGACATGAACCCGATCAAGGTTCGCCTGGGCGTGCCGGTCGGCAAGGCGTCCTGCCATACCGCCGAGATCGGCGGGTATGTGGTCGAGGGCCACGTTCCGGCCGAGGACATCAAGCGCCTGCTGGCCGAACGCCCGGCCGCGCGCGGGCTGGTGCTGCCCGGCATGCCGGCCGGTTCGCCGGGCATGGAAACGCCGGATGGCTACGTGCAGCCGTATACCGTCGAGCTGGTGCGCACCGACGGCAGCACCGAGCCGTTCGCCCAGCACGGACAGGGTGGCTGATGGACGGCGGGTGCCGGTCGTTCTGACCGGCACTCTTCGACGCATCCTGTGTAGAGCCGAGCCCACGCTCGGCTGTGTTTGGCCGGCAAAGCAGCAGGACAGCCTGGGCAGGGGTTCCGTTGCCTGCCGATGTGGGTGATGCTTGCCGGCAAAGGAGGTGGCATGGGAATCGGGAGCGAGGAAACGCCGATCTTTTTCCCTGCATCGGC
>NZ_JBHHMJ010000256.1:0-5021 GCF_042136455.1 Stenotrophomonas sp. 3diitr2024 | reverse complement strand
GCGTTTTTTTACGGTAGATCCACGCCATGCGTGGATGAAGGCGCCGGGTCGCTGTCGGGGTCAGAGCCCTTCCCGTTGGGAAGGGATCCGACCCCGGGCCCAAAGAGCAGCCGAGCGTGGGCTCGGCTCTACAGGAGAAGCGGGTTACCTTGCGCCGTCCAGCGCCTGCCGCAGTGCGGCCACGGTGGCGGTGGCGGTCTGGCTCCAGTCCGGGTCCAGGCCGCGCAGCGCCGGGTTCTGGAACTGCATGGCCGAGCGCCGCAGGCCCTTGGCCGAGGCGTGCAGTTCGGTGCAGCCGCTCCGTCGCGCAACGGCCGCGATGTTGGCCGGTCCCAGCCCGGCGCCGGCCATCACCGTGATACGTCCCGCCGCCTGGGTGACCAGACCCGCCAGCACATCCGCGCCGGCCTCGGCGCTGACCTGGCCGCCCGAGGTCAGCACGCGCTGGCAACCCAGCTCAACCACCTGCTCAAGTGCCGCAGGCAGATCGCGGGCAGCATCGAAGGCGCGATGGAAGGTCACCTGCAGCGGCCCGGCGGCCTGCACCAGTTCACGGCACAGCGCCAGATCGATCCCGCCCTGCACATCCAGCGCACCGATCACCACGCCATCGCAGCCCAGCGCGCGGCACTGCGCGATGTCACGCAGCATCAGTTCGGTTTCCAATGCGTCGTAGTGGAAATCACCCGGGCGCGGGCGCACCAGCACGAACAGCGGAATCGACAGGCGTTCCCGGGCAATCGCGATGGTGGCAAACGACGGCGTGGTGCCACCCTCGGCCAGGTTCTCGAACAGTTCGATGCGGTCGGCACCGCCGGCCTGCGCGGCCAGCGCCGAGGCCAGCGAGTTGCTGGCGATCTCCAGGGTCAGCCGCGTGCTCACGCCTGAGTGCTCGTGTAGATCGACGGCGAGTCGCGCAGGTCGTCCTGGCGCTGTCCATCGCACACGGCGTAGACGAAGCCGCGGTGCAACGCGTAGGCACCCACCTCGCCCTGCTTGTTCATGGCCAGGAAGCACACCTGCAATGTTCTGCTCGCTTCGGGGCGCTTGCGCACCACGCGGTCGATGGCTTCGCGGCAGGCCTGCGCGGGCGAGCGCCCTTGGCGCATCAGCTCAACCACCAGGAACGAGGCGGCGTTGCGGATCATCTCCTCACCCACGCCCGAAGCAGTGGCCGCGCCCACTTCGTTGTCGACATACAGGCCGGCACCGATGATCGGGCTGTCGCCGACCCGGCCGTGCAGCTTCCAGGCCATGCCGCTGGTGGTGCAGGCGCCGGCCAGCTTACCGCGGGCATCCAGCGCCAGCATGCCGATGGTGTCGTGGTTGTCGCTGTTGCCAGGAATACTACGACGCTCGGCATTGATCTGCGGCTGGTACTTCTCGGTCTTCAGCCACTCGCGCCAGGCCGCTTCGGCCTGCGGCGTCAGCAGGTGCCTGCGTTCAAAACCCTGCTGCACCGCGAACTGCTGCGCGCCCTCGCCCACCAGCAGCACGTGCGGGCTGTTTTCCATCACTTTGCGGGCCACCGACACCGGATGCAGGATGTCCACCAGCGCGGCCACTGCGCCACAACGGCCATCACCATCCATGATGCTCGCATCCAGGCTCAGCACCCCGTCGCGATCCGGGTTACCGCAATGGCCGACGGTGGGGTTGCACAGCTCGCTCTCGGCCCAGCGTGCACCGGCTTCAACTGCATCCAGTGCGCTGCCACCCTGCGCCAGCACCTTCCACGCGGCCTGGTTGGCCGGCACGCCGAAGTCCCAGGTCGAAACCACCCTGGCCCCACCCTGCGTGCGCGCCTGCACGCCCGGCAAGGCCACCATGCCTGCGGCCAGTGCGCCGGCCTGCAGGAACTGCCTGCGATCCACCATCTTCCCCTCCCAGTCTGCAATGCACGGCCGGCCCGATGCCGGCCACGCCGATCAGTCGTGCGTGGGCTGCCGTGCGGCGTACCAGACCGCTGCGCCGAGAACGCCCAGCTGGCCATGCTCCACGCGCCATACCGGCACCTGGCGCAGCACCTCGGTCAGCACGCCCTTGTTGAGGAAGCGCTCACGGAAGCGACCATCGGCCAGGAAATCCTGCACATGCGCGGAAATACCCCCGGCCAGGTACACCGAACGCGCACCCACCGCGATCGCTGCGTCGCCGGCCAGGCTGCCCAGCCAGGCACAGAACACCTGCAGCGTTTCCACCGCCAGCGCATCCTCACCGCTGCGCGCGGCACCGATCAGTGCCTCGGTACTGCTCCACACCGGAGTGACGCCACGCAGTTCGCACAGGCACGGATACAGGTTCATCAGGCCACTGCCGGACAGCACGCGCTCGTTGTCCACGTGCGGCCAGCGCTGCAGCAGCTTGTCCAGCACCTGCAGTTCCAGCGCGTTGCCGGCGCCGAGCGCGGCATGGCCGATCTCGCTGGCCAGCACCGGACGCTCGCCGTCGGCAAAGCGCAATGCTGCACCCAGGCCGGTTCCGGCGCCCAGCACCAGCGCCGGGAACGCCTGCGCCGGGTCAGCATCGCCATTGAGCGGCACCAGGGTGTCAGGCTGCAGGTAGGGAATGGCCAACGCCACCGCTTCAAAATCATTGATCAGCTGCAGCTCATACAGCCCGGACTGCACCCGCGTGGCCGACAGCGAGACCGTCCACGGCAGGTTGGAATTGATCAACACATCGCCATCGAGCAGGCCGGCGATGGCGACCACCGCGGCCTGTACCGGCTGGCCGAGGCCAGCGGTGAAATCGGCCAGGATCGCGGCCAGGCTGGGGTGCTCGGCGCAGGCGTAGGTGCGATGGCTGCCCAGCAGTGGTGCCTGGCCGGCTTGCGTTTCAGCCAGCGCCAAACGGGCGAAGGTGCCGCCGACATCGGCGACAACGAGACTGCGCGGAAGACCGCCGCGGGCGGAGTCGGTGGAAACCGGAGACGCTGCTGCGATGGTCACGCTGGCCTGCTTGGATCGATTGAATCGCCCCGATTCTCAGGCATCGGGGCGGCTTTGCCTAGCGCGCCGGCGGTTCAGGTTGGACTGCATGCCTTCCTGTTCGGCCACCTGCACACCATCCACCAGCACGCGCAGGCGCTGCGGGCGGAAGCCGGCGAACAACAGCGGCCGGGTGCGCTCGACCAGCACCTCATGGCCGGCGATGTGGCGCAGCCACGACTGTACCAGCGAGAACGAGAAGTGGGTGCCCGGATGCAGCGGATGCTGCACCCAGACCTTCTCGGTGGCGCTCTGCAGCAGCATCGCGCCGGTGAACCAGTGGCGGCTGAGGGTGACTGGCGTGGTGCCGGCCATGAAGCGGATATCCATGCGGGGTCCTTTCGCTGGAGCGGAGATGCGGGGGATCAGGGCTGTGCCGTCTGCAGGCTGTAGCGGGTGGTGGCGGTGAATACTGCACCATCAGGCTGGGTAGAGCGTACTTCGACCTTGTGACTGCCCACTGCCAGGTCGGTCGGCAGCGCGCCACGCCACAGGTGCGGCGACGCGGTGGCCTCCGGCGAACGGTCGTAGCCGCGCAGGCTGTCAGCCAGATCGTCAGCCACGTTCTCCACCATCAGGCGCGGATCGGGCTGACTGACCTGCTTCATCGGCTGCCAGGCACCGCCATCGACGCGGTACTCGACCACGCTGGCGTCCTCGCCCATGTAGACGTTGGCGTAGACACCCCACGCCGGATAGGCCCCCTGGCGCAGCACCTTCGGCGCATGCAGGCCGATCTGCTCGCTGGCCGGCTTGCCGGCCACGCGGTACTGCAGTTTGTAGCTGCCATTGCCGGCGACGTCCAGCAACGCGTAGCCCTTTGGCGTGCCATCACTCATGGCGCTGTCCGGCACGCCGGCGGCATCCTTCACCCCGGACCAGAATGCGCCGCAGTTGGCACCGACGTTGTATTCGTGCAGCGGCTTGTCACCGTTCCAGCCGTCGGCCTTGCCGTGGTAGACGTGCTGCTGGGTGTGGCTGTGCCCGCTGAGCACCAGCACGTTGCGGAAGTCCTTCAGCAGGTCGAACAGGCGCTGGCGGTCAGCATGACGGAAGGTCTCGCGCCCCGGCGCGGCGTCGAACAGCGGGATGTGCATGCCCAGCACCAGCAGGCGGTCCTTGTGCAGGCCTTTCAGGTAGCTGGCAAGGAAAGCGAACTGGTCTTCGCGCAGACCACCGACATACTTCGGCCTTGCGTTGGGGTCATACACCACGTCGTCGAGGAACACGAAACTGGCACCGCCCTCTTCCACCGCGTAGGTGTCCGGGCCGTAGATGTTGCGCCAGCTGTCCAGCGAATGCTCGTCGCTGGCTGCATCGAAATCGAGGTCGTGATTGCCCGGCACATGGAACCACGGCACGCCCAGCGACGTGGTGACCTTGTTGATTGCCGGATACAGGGTCAGATCGTCGTTGACGATGTCACCCAGGGTGGTGCCCATGCGCGCCTTGGTCTGGCCGACCAGCGGCGACACGATCGACTGCTGGTAGTAGCCGATGTCCTTCAGGCTGGCGGTCTGGGAGTCGGTGAAGACCAGCATCTGGAAGCCGCGACGGCTGTCATGGCGATCCGACTGCAGCGCGAAATCCCAGTTGCGGGTGACATCGCTGGTGGCGGCGATGCCGCCGTACTTCAGCGCCGGCGAGCCGTTCGGGCGGAAGTGGCGCCAGAACGAAGGCAGGCCGTCTGTCGCCTTCGGGAACGAATACGCATCGGGCTTGATCACGAACACGGTCTGGCCGTCACGCACCGGAAGGCTGTAGCTGCCATCGGCGGCGGTCTTGACGATCGTCTCGCCGTTGGAGACCTGCACCCCGGCCAGGCCCGGATCGGTCGCACCGCGGCCCGGCTTGCCGTCACGCTCCAGATAGACCTTGCCGGTGACCACGGTGTCCGCAGCCCAGGCCGGCGAGGTCAGCAACAGGCAGCACAGCCAGGCGGCAGGCAGTTTCATGGGAGGCATCCGGCAGAAAGAGACGCGGTATTGTAGAGCCGAGCCACGCTCGGCTGCAGTGCCGGCCGCTGGCCGG